>JAZMZK010000078.1:0-42906 GCA_045585955.1 Victivallaceae bacterium | reverse complement strand
GGTGTAAAAAAACGATTGTTGCAAACCGTTTTGTTGGGAAAAAACCTTTTTGAAAAAAGGTTCTTTTCCCCACGCCCCTTTTTCCAAAAACTTTCGCCGGAATTGCTTTTATTACAGGTAATAAAAGCAATTCCAACTTGTTTTATATAAGAAAGATACAGTATTTTATCTGTTATAAAATTTACTGCTGTTATATGAATTCAATCTTACTGATTTTTTTCGACAGCAACTAAAAATTTATAAAAAAAACAGGAGCATTGCAACCTTTTGCGAAGTTTTGCAACAGCCTGTTTATTTTCAAATCGTTGTACAATATTTTACTTGAATATCAACATATTGCAAACAACGGCGATGTAAAAAACTGTCAGTTGGCAGCGGCCTGGATTTTCAGCGTGGTTTCAGTCATATCCAGAATATGCCGGGTATTGAAATATGCCGGAACTGTGCCGGATATTTCAGAGAGAAACTCCTTGAGATAATCGGTTCCGGAGTTTTCCGGATAAACCATCATAGTCGGAGTGTTTTTGTCGGTAAACTTAACCCCGGGCACAGCCGAAACAAATTCCATCCAGCCTTCGGTCCCCCACACGGTAAAACGCCAATAGCTGGGTTGAGCAAAATGGCAGGCAAAGTAAGATACATCTGCCATGACCCCGGCACCATTTTCCAAGGTTGCCATAAATTGAGCGCCGTTTTTAAAGTGAGGCACTTCAGGGAAATGATCGTTCCAGCAACGGCTGCAAACAGTGGCAGAAAATTTCATATTGGTAATATATTCCACCAAATCGACCCCGTGCGGAGCAATGTCGTTGATGGTACCGCCCTGCATATTTTCCTGCCAGTACCAATCGGCGCGTGTCCCGTAATTCAGCGGGTGCTGACCGGTAAATACCACACTCTGCACTTTGCCGAGCTTGCCTTCTGCAATCAAACGGCGGGCGGTTTGAGCGTTGGGCGAACTCCACAAAGGCAGCATCAACCCTACTGAAAGATTTTTTTCAGCAGAAAGCCGCCGGATCTCTGCAAGTTCATCCAAGCTGGTACATAAAGGTTTATCGGCAATTACATGTTTACCGGCTTTGAGTGCAGCAATAGCAATGCCGCCGCGTTTAGCGTAAACATCACCGATCCCCACAATATCGCAGGGGAGTTTTTCGATCATTTCCAGCGGATCTGTCCACTCTACTGCAATACCCCGTTCAACAGTTTTTGCCCGGACTTCTGCATTGGCTTCAGCGCAGCCAATCAGTTCAAGCATCGGGTGTGCATTGGTCTTATTGACCAGTTCCAGAATATGATCGTGCCGGAATCCGGCGATTGCAACTTTGAGCATAGTGTAACCTTTTTGTTATAATGTTGAGCAATATTTTTTATACTATAACACCGTAAATAGATTTTTCAAGCATACCGGCAATAAAACCCGCGGCAATAGTTCAAAGTGCTATTTTCTATTCACAATTTATGCACTGCCCGGCAGCCCCAACCGGAAAATACACCATAAAGTTGCAACTGCAAAAGAGTTTATTCCGCAAAAAGTGTAATTTTTTACATTTACGCCTTGCAATATTTCCGAAAAGAGTTAAATTTATGGAAACGCTTTAATATTGGAGGAATTTTGAAATTGCCTCATTGTAAAGTAACACAATAAACCAAAGGATTTTTATTATGAAATATCAGATCAAACCCGCCGCCGGAGCAGTGGATATCAGTGCAGCATGGGATTCTGCCTGCTGGAAGGATATTGAAGCATTGCGTATTGTCAATGCCCACATCAAGAGCAGTCACCATCACCCCAAAACTGAACTCAAGTTGCAGTACGATGAAAATGGTATCTACGGCTTGTTCAATGTCGACGATCACTATGTGCGCAGCATCCAGACCGGTTTTCAGGGTCAGGTCTGCCGGGACAGCTGCGTGGAATTCTTTTTTGAACTCCCCGGCGCCGGTTACTTCAATCTGGAAATGAATTGCGGAGCCGGTATGCTTCTTTATTACATTCGGGATAACTCCAGAGTCAAGGGCGGTTTCAAAGATATGGTCGTGCTGCCCGATGAAGATATGAAAATGCTCAAAAAGTTCCACACCATGCCCGATACTGTTGAACCCGAACAGGTGGGCGATGTAAATTACCGGGTCGGCTTCTTTTTCCCCTATGCTTTGATCCGCAAATATGCCGACATCAAGCAGCCCAAAGCCGGAACTATCTGGCGGATGAACGCTTACAAGTGCGGCGATGCCACCAGTCACCCCCACTGGTTGAGTTGGAATCCGGTGCGGGAGCTTAACTTCCACCGCCCGCAGGATTTCGGTGTGCTGGAATTCTGCTGAAAAAACGAATCAATAATATCGAACGGCAGGCTGGTTCCTGCCGTTTTTTTACATTGTAAATCAAGGATTTTCAGCAATGGTACCTGAAAATATTTGCGAACTTGTGGTAGTTCGCCACGGTCAAACCGAATCCAACCGCACCGGTACTTTGCAGGGGCAGTTGAATACAGCTTTGGATAAGCTGGGCATATTGCAAGCTCAAGCCGTTGCCGAACGGCTGAAAAAGCGGCAGTTCGATAAAGTTTATTCCAGCGATCTCGGGCGGGCGGCGGATACGGCAAAAACCATATTGCAATACCATCCGGAACTGGAGCTGAATACGACTCCGGCCCTGCGGGAGTGGGATCTGGGCGATTTGCAGGGGCGTTTACTGAAAGATCTGGCAGAGGAAGAACCGGAGATAATGCAAGCATTCCGGACAGAAATGCCTGATTTGCAGATCCCCGGCGGTGAATCTCTTAAAGATTTCCAAAGTCGGGTCAGCACATTTATTGATGGTTTGGCAAAAGATAATTGCGGAAAACGGTTGCTGCTGGTCAGCCACGGCGGAGCCATCCAGCGGATGCTGCGGCATACTACCGGCAAGATAAATGCCCCCAATGTAAGACCCTTCTGCGGCAACGCCAGTATAGCGGTATTCCGCTGTAAAAACGGCGAGAACTGGCAGCTGGTGACTTGGAACGATACAGCTCATCTGGAAGATTTGGAACAGAACGACCTGCTGCCGCTGTGAACATATTTTTCCGGGCGGCACAAATATTCTTGCAAATAGCACAAAAATACAATAGAGTGTGCTTGCAAAAATGCAAAAACATAGCATATTATACTCCGAATGCAGTAACTTCGGAGTTTTTTTATGATTGAAAATATATCTTTGCTGCTGCGGAGCAGTGTCAGGAATTTCAGTTTGCCGCTTAACGGCGAAAGTATAGACGGCTTGAGTGCCGCATTGCAGGAAAATTCGGCGTACAATGTCAGAGCACTTGCTGTAACTTTGACCAATAACGGCAGTTCGGCGATCACCCTGCTCCGGGCGTATATCCGTGTAATGCTGGAACCAGGTCCTTACGAATATTATTTTCAAAGTTCCCGCTGGAGTCAGGAAAATAGAGGCTTTTGGCGTAATCTTGACGATCAGGGGGTATTGCTTACTCATAAAGAAGGGCGCACCACCGGCGGCAACACGCCTTATTGTGCGTTGCGGCAAATCGGCTATCCGCAGACATTGAGTTTTCATATTGCCCCGGTGGGCAACTGGCGTATCCGCATAATACCGCAGTTTTTCAGCAATACCGAACCGCAGGTTGCAGTTGATTTGGGGATGCGTGATGAAGAATTAGCTTATACTCTTGCTCCCGGAGAAAGCTGGACTTTGCCGGAAATCTTGATCCAGGAAAGCAGCGATTTTGATTCGGCAATGCCCCAGCTGCACGATTTTCTTTATTCGGTATATCCGGAACATCTGGCCAAAGAGCTGCCGGTCATTTACAATACCTGGTTCGACCGTTTCAACGATTTGGATGTACCGCACTTGCGGGAGGAACTTGCGGCAGCCAAAGAGATCGGCTGCGAAACATTTGTGGTCGATGCCGGCTGGTTCGGCGAGGAAGAAAGCTGCGGTATTCCCGGCGACTGGCGGGAAAAAACCGATGCTGCTTTTTACGGCAAGATGCAGGAATTTGCCAATGAAGTACGCTCTTCCGGACTGAATTTCGGCTTGTGGATGGAAATAGAGCGCTATGAGCCGACTGTTCCCATAGTCAAGCAGCATCCGGAGTGGTTCATTGCCACCAACTTGAACAAAAATTTGCGGATCGACTTGGATAATCCGGCGGCAGCTGAGTATTTGCAAGGCGAAATACAGCGTTTGATCGATACATACACTCTGAAATATATCAAGTTCGATATGAATGCCACTCTCGGCTTTGACGATACCGGCAAAGAGCTTAACTCGTACCAAAGCAAATTTCTGGAGATAATCGACAAGATAAAGCTCAATAATCCGGATGTGATATTGGAAAATTGCTCCAGCGGCGCCTTGCGCTGCGATTTGGCGTGCATGAAACACTTTGATCTCTCTTTCCCCAGCGACAATGCCAATGCTTATACGATGCTTATGACCATGCGTGGATTGTGGCGGCGTTTTCTGCCCGGCAGAATATTGCGTTGGTGCGTAATGCGGGAAATCAAAGACCATGTGGCACAAATGAGTTCAGGCAACACAATAATAATGCCGGGGGAAGCGACTTTTGAAGAGTACGAAAGAGCTGATCTGGAATCGTTATTGATCGGCAACTTTACCGGCGGGGCTTTCGGTTTTTCCGGCGATGTAGCCTCGCTTTCGCAAGCTAACCGGCAGCTGGTCAAAAAGTATGTAGAGCTTTACAAATCCCGCCGCCATTTTCTCAACAATGCCCGCGGACACTGGCTGGTCGATACTGACCGCTTGCAGCAGTTTGAACTGGAGCTGGAGGGTAATGCCATAATTGTAACAGCTTATATGGCATGCGACCAGCATGGCAAACGCCGGATATACCCGAAGAACCTTTTGCCGGAAGCATTTTATAATATCAATGGAGAACGCCACAGCGGCAGAGAACTTATGCAAAATGGTTTTACCGTGGAGTTGTGCCAGCATCAGCAATACCAATGGCGATGCGTGATGAATGTTCTGGATAAAGAGTAAGGTAATTGCTCCGGCAAAGTTCTGTTATTTGCATTTTCAGCCAAATGGTGCTATTTTATAGCTTGGTGCAAATAGAGTTGTAAAATATGTCAGGACGGTTGATGGTTTATCACAACACACAAAAACACAGTACAGTTGAGATTCCTCAAAATAAAAAGGGGATCACCGGGGAGCTTTCGTTTCGGCTTGCCTGGCTCAAAATCATATCCTGCCTGGCAGTTATATATGCACACTCTTACATTCCGCAATATGAATTTTTCAGTGCAGCGGTAAAACCGTTTCCATTCATCATCGAAATTGAACAATTTTTTGTTCTCTATATTGCCTTGATTGCAGTTCCGGTTTTTTTCAGCGCAAGCGGATATATTTACTTTTTAAAGAATTACGAAATAAGCTGGATAAAATTTGCATGGCGCAAATTCCGCAGTATAATGCTGCCTTATTTTATCTGGAACACGCTGGCACTGATCGGCGTATTTATTATTCAAATACCGGAGTTTGCCCGCAAGATATTTCCACCCGGCAAAATCGTGGCAGATTTTGATGCGGCACAGTGGTTCAGCGCTTATGCCGGCTGGGGCGAGGAATGGTTTCCCTTTTTGTATCCGTTGTGGTTCCTGCCCTATTTGTTTGTTGTATTTATAATTATCCATGCGTTACGCAAAGTGTTTTACCGCTGGGATTGGCCGATATGGGCTTTGCTGCTGCTGCATTTGATATGTTCATCGTATACACCATTGCTCAAACGACTTGACGATTGTGTATTTATCATACTGATAAACTATGCGTTATCGATTTTTGCGGTCGGGAAGTTGCTTATAAAATACGGACAAGCGATAGACAGCTCAAAAATGTTGTGGGCCAGTGGTACAGCATTTATTATTGCGCTGTTGTTGGATATATACAAACTGGTACCCGACATACAGTGGATGACATTGCTGATATATCTGGGGATAATATTTATGTTTTCACTTTCCGGCAGGATCGTAAAATACAAAGATAAACTGTGGAAACAGGTAATGCTTCTTGCCGATTTTTCATTTTTCGTCTATCTTGCACACGCCTTTCTGTTATCAGGATTGCAAGCAATAATATATCCTTTGCTGCCCAGACAGTCGCTTGCCGTATTGGCGGCATTTTTGCTGCTTCCGCCGTTGATTTATGCAATATTGATCCCGGTTGGGTTTATTCTGAAAAAAATACTGCCCCAAGTATATGAGTTTCTGGTTGGCGGGCGATAAAAACAAAAAGTAAACAACATGAAAAATCCAGCTCTTAATGAAAATAGATCTTTGCAGCTTTCTCTGCTTAAATTGCTTTCCTGTATCGGGGTGGTGTATGTTCATTCCTGCATAAAAAACTGGAATTTTTTTGTTATAACTCCGGAAAAACTTTCCGTAGTTTACTATGTACAGACTGTAATTTCCGATTATATAGCCCAAACAGCAGTACCGGTATTTTATGCAGTCAGCGGTTATATTTATTTTGCCAAACAGTATCAGGACAGCAACCGGCAATTTTTTCTGCGTAAAGCCCGGGGGATATTGTGGCCTTATGTGCTTTGGAACTCGATAGCTGTATTTTATGTATTTCTGGCACAAACTTTTATTCTGCCGCCCAACAATTCGCCGGACTATCACCCGGTCAGCAGTTTTGATTTTGTCAGGTGGGTAAATGCTTATATCGGGTGGGATCATGGATGGTATCCTTTTCTCTATACACTGTGGTTCCTGCCGGTGTTGTTTTCAGCATTTATGATCGTACATATTTTCCGGAAATATTTCTATAAATACGAATGGCTGATCTGGTTATTGGCGCTGCTCAATATAATTTGTTCATCGGTTATGCCGCTGCTTGCCTGCCTGCTGAAATGCGGGCAGCTGTCGCGGCTGCTTTCTGCTGTATCGTTTTTTACCATGGGTTTGCTGTTCTTCAAGTATCAGTCTGTTATCAGCAGCAAAGCAACATTGCTCATCAGTGGTACGGTTGCTGTTACAGCATTGGTAATAAGCATTATCTGCCCGATCAAAGGTGTAACACTCTCCAGTTTGTTTTTATACAGTGAACTGATTTTTTTATTTGCCTTGACATCTCATTTTGATAAATGCAGCGATAAAATACAGAAAGCGGTCGTTTTCCTCTCCGGTTTTTCGTTTTTGATTTATGTAACACATGAATTTGCAATGACCACCATAAGCCAGATCGTTTACCCGCTGATACCGGCAGAATCCTGGTGTATCCTGCTGCTGTATCTGGTTATGCCACTAATACTTATCAGCGCATTGATATTCGGCGGTTGGTTCTTGAAAAAACTGTTGCCGAAGATGTACGCATTTTTGTTTTGCGGTCGGTAAAAAATGGAGAGATGAGCAATGGCAAACCAATCGATCAATGAAAATACATCTTTGCAGCTGACATTGCTGAAGCTGCTGGCGATGATAGGTGTGGTAAATATCCACGCTTGCATATTGTATTTTGATTTTTTTGTTATAACTCCGGAAAAACTGCCGGTCGTGTATTATGTGCAAACGATTTTCTCGCAATACATCTCCCGGGTGGCGGTTCCGGTATTTTTTGCAGTAAGCGGTTATATCTATTTTGCCAAACAGTATCAGGACAGCAACTGGCAGTTTCTCCGGCGTAAAGCCAAAGGTATATTGTGGCCTTATTTGCTTTGGAACTCCATAGCATTATTTTATATTTTTCTTGCGCAAATACCGGATTTTACCGGCAAATATTTTACCGACCACATTATCATCAGCAAATTCACGCCTGCCAGATGGTTGGAGTCCTATATAGGTTTTGGCGATTCGTGGTATCCGTTTTTGTACACATTGTGGTTTTTGCCCTATTTATTTGCTGCGTTTATGGCAGTACATATTTTCCGCAAATATTTTTGCAAATATGAATGGTTGATCTGGGGGATCGCACTGTTGAATATTGTCTGTTCATCGCTGACTCCGCTGAAAAATCATCTGACAGAGTGGGGACCGTTTTTGCGATTGCTGTATGCTATATCGTTTTTCAGTATGGGCGCTTTGCTTTTGAAATATAAAAATATTGTATCCAGCCGCCCGGCACTGTTTATCAGCGGCGTGATTTTTGCTGCCGCAACAGTGCTTTCGCTTACATGGTCGATGCCCGGAATAAAATTGAATCCGTTATCGTTTTATGCGGGATTGATTTTTATATTTTCACTGACTTCCCGAGTCGGTGATTGCAGAGAAAAAACGAAGAAAATAATTGTTTTTCTCTCCGGATTTTCGTTTTTGATCTATGTAACGCATGAATTTGCCATGACGGCTTTAACTAAAATAATTTATCCTTTGATACCGGCAGAAACATGGTGTATTCTGTTGCTTTACTTCTTAATACCTGTAACGCTTATGACTTTGCTGATAACCGGCGGCTGGGTATTGAAAAAGCTGCTGCCGGGTGTCTTTGACTTTTTATTCAATGCCAGATAACGGCAAACTTATAAAATTATAGAAAGGGGTCTCCATGAACAATATTTTTAAACAATCAGCTCAAACGCTGCTTAATGCAGTGCTTGCCGGATTAGCTATCGGAATTGCCGGAACTGTATTTCTGGCGGTAAAAAATGCCAACTTGGGGGCATTTCTCTTTGCCTTTGCTCTGATGAGTATTCTTTGCTATGGCTTCAAACTTTATACCGGAGCAATCGGTTATCTGGTCACGCAAAAAAAAGCTGATGTGCCAGCTTATCTGTTGACTCTTTTCCTGATTTGGACGGGGAATCTTATCGGCTGTTATACCGTGGGTTTTCTGGTACGCAACAGCCGGACTTTCGGAAAAATAGGCGAAAGAGCACAACTGATCTGTGCAGAAAAGCTTGCCGATGCGCCTTTGAGTATACTCATACTGGCATTTTTTTGCGGGATCCTTATGTATCTTGGGGTGGAAACTTTTAAGCGTAAAGCTCTGGGCGATATTTTCCGTTTTGCCGCAGTTTTTCTTTGCGTGGCAATATTTATTCTGTGCGGATTTGAACACTGTATTGCCAATATGTATTATTTTTCGGTTGCCGGAGTGTGGGATGTTAATACCTTGCTTTATGTATTGCTGATGACTCTGGGCAACAGTCTGGGCGGCTGGCTGCTGCCGCTGGCCGATAAGTTCCGCAACTGATGTGCTGCCGGATTTGATTGAATTAAGTTCCAGAACAAAAGTCAAGAGCTGCTGCTTGATTTTCTATCAGGCAGCAGCTCTCGATTTATCAGCAAATAAAATTTACCGGGCTTTTTCCAATATAACAATAGTGTATATCTTCAAAAGTTCTTTTGGCAGAACGGCTTTTACGCTGCCGTCGGCAAGAGTTTGGCTCTTTAACTCTTTACGACCTTGGAAGTCCGGCGAAACGGCGTAAACTTTGCCGATGGCAAAGAGCGGTTTTTCCAGCGTAAAGGTTATATCTTGGGTGATCGCAGGGAAAGGATTGCCCTTGATCTTATCGGTCATAACTTCTCCGAAAGCAAGATTGCTGGTGCCCAAGCCGTTAAGGAAGTGTATAAGCATACGCTCCTTTTCGGCGTAAATGGTAGTGTAGACCTTTTCCGGGGCGTCGGTCTGCCAGACTCTGGCGCCTTTGAGCTGTTCAGCCAATACTTTGTGCATAAGTTTGGCAAGCTGATCATCGCGCTTGAAGTACCACTTTTTCCCCACCGCGCCTTCCCGGGCATAGAGATTGCCGGTCATTTGCATTGGGTTGTAGATGAATTTGCCTTTGCCGTATGCTTTTTCAATAAACACCGGCAGCGTGTTTTTGCCCACTTTGGCGTAAACCTGACTTTTGCCGCGATAGAGGGGCTTGGGTTCGTAATAAGTTACCGCCCGCGCCATCACAACTTTATTGCCCTGACTGTCGGTCAATTCTTTGATGTTTTTTGCCGGAGTTATCCGGGGACTGAACTTTAATACATCGGCAAAAGCCCACACTTTGCGGCGGTTGCCCAGGGGGTCGAAAGTACCGGCAATGTTGCTCAAAAGCACCGTTCCACCGTTAAAAGCAAACTCTTTGATGACTTTGATCTGCTCATCGCTCAAACAGCCGGAAGTGCCGATGGCAAGAACTTTGAACTGTTTGAGGACATCTGGCTTCAGACTTACTTCGCCGATAATGGTGTAAGGAGTGTGCATTTCTTCCAGCGTTTGAGCCAAGCCGAAGAGTTCCGGCTCAAAGCCCACACCGGAGTTCCAGTCGCGGCTGGAGCGGGAGAACAGCAGCGCGATCTTTGTCTGTTCCACCGCCTGCGTTTTATCCATATTATCCGGATTGCCCACAAAGCTCTGGAAATCCTGTTTGCCCGGCGGTACCGGCAGATGGGCGATCAAAGCCTGCTGTTTGGTCATATTGCTCAAAGCGTAGCAGAAACTTCTTATATCGGGGTGATTGTTGTAATATATCGCCCAGATCGGAGAACCATAGGCAAAGTTCAGCAGATTGAACGCTTTGCGGTAGGGCACCAACGGTCTGCCGCTGGCAATGGGGTTGCGGGTCATGACTTCGGTGCCGAAGTAATCCACCGCCCGGGCGTATTCTTCCATATCCCGGGTAATGTTGGTGCGGGGCAGCGACATGGTAAAGCCCCAATGGGTAGTGTATTGCGAAAAACAGAGATCAGGGTTCAGATCTTTGAGTTTTCTCCGCAGATCGACCATCCAGTTGGCTTCCTGGGTACGCTTCCACTCAAACCATGCTTTACGCAGGGGCGAATTAAGATTTTGCCATGCCGGATCCAGCTCATTTAACGGCAGATACCAGTTGGTATCTGCGTGGAACTGGCGGCGGCAGTCGGCACAGACACAACCCCGGCTGTAAAAATAGGCTTCGTCGATCTGGAAACCGTCTACGCCCAGTTTGACCAGCTCTTTGCAGTATTCCACATAAATCGCGTTGAACTCTTTGTTCATGATGCAGAAGCGGGTGTTGGGCAGATTGGTTTCCCAATCCCGTTCGGTCTGCCCCAGCCGTTCTGCCATGACCCGGAAGCCGTGGTCGATGTTCCACAACAGTGTGGCGTCGTGGTGGTCGATGACTTTTAGATCAGCTTGGTGGGCCTGTTTGATAAGCTGGGCAAAGTTTTCGGTATTTTTCTTTTTGGCAAACATATAGGTATGGCGGGAGAGCAATCCGCCGGACATAAAGGCTTTGACCCCCTGTTTGCGGAAAGAATCCAGCTTGGTTTGCAGTTTTTCTTTATCCCACCACTCGCTGCGGCTGTATCCGCCGAACTGGATCATGTTTGAGTTGTAGCGCCAACGCATTGCCGGAGAATTCAAATCGGGCAGCTCCACCGGAGCTTCAGCAGTTTTCCGGACGCCGCTGGTTTCCTTGCCCGGTTCCGGCATAAAGATAGTTTCCGCCCATGCGGGAAAAGTATCAGCAGCTTTGACCCAGAAATCGTTGCGGTAGACCGGCGATACTTCAAAGCCGTTGCTGACCCAGAAAGAGCGGCGGAAGCTGAAGTCTTCGGTACTTGCCAGCAGGAATTGGGTGGAAATCGCCGACACGATAAAGTTACCCGCAAACTTTATATCCAATGTTCCATTATCCACCCAAACGGCTTGCGTTAAAGTGGTTGCATGTTTATCAGGAACAGTAACAGCACCCTTTTTCATAGGCTGACCGTTGAGCGAAACCGCAAACTTGTTGGGCAGATTGCCGTAGTTGCCCGCGGTAACAGTTACAATATGGATGCCCGGAGTAAGATCGCTGATGCGGAATGTTTTGTCTTTGCCGGAAACATTGCTGTAATATGCTCCATTGGGGGAGTTGATGTGGGTTTTCATGTGGGAGTTATCCAGCCAGCCGGCTTTATTCTGCTGATTAAACAGCTGCAAATCGGCGTGGGTGTAGACTTTGCCGGTATTTTTTGCCCCGAAGCTGAAGAGATTTTTCGGCCGCAGCTGGCTGTTGTAGTGGAACGCTTTCCAGGCGTGGAGCTTGTGGTAATCGGCAAATCCGCCCTCATAAATACGCAGTTTGGCACCGACAAAACCGCCGCTGGAGGGCAGCGAGGTCTGCATACGCATAATAAGTTTATCCCCGGCACGGCGGACATCCCATATAGCACGGATGGTGTACTGCCGCCAGCTGCTGAAATAGTCGGCAGGACCTTGCACATTAAAGTCAAAAATAAGTTTGGTATCGCCTTTTTTTATGGTAAAAAAGCGGAAAAGCCGCCGGTCGATGGCTCCATTGGGTGTTTGGGCGGTAAGTTTGCCTTTGCAAGTTTTCCACATTCTGCCGTTGGTGTGCAAGCCTTCGTATTCGGCACCCTCAAAAAAGCTGTAAGGCAAGACTATTTCCAGCGTTTTGCCCGGATGACGCTGAAAAGCATCGTTGTATGCCAGAAAAGATATTTCCACACTTTTTTTATCCGCCGCCAGTACCACTTCCTGCCGGAAAAGCGAGGCGGGGTTTTCGCTCCAGATATTGGAAATACCGGGGGTAAAACTCTTTTTTGCATCGGGGGTGAATTCCCCTTTTGCAAGGACTTTGCTGGTGATTTTTTCCACCAGATCTTGCCCGTTGTAAGTGATTTTATTCTGCAAAGCGTTGTTGGTCAGAGCAAACTCTCCGGCAAAAACGCTCCCGACAGCCAACAGCAGTGCCGCCGGCAGTAAAGATTTGATATTCATAATTGTAAGACCTGATTGTTAGGCGGAAGGACAGCCGTGATTTTCTGTGTTGCTGGTTTCGATAACTTTAACAATGAAAGACTCTATGCCGTAGCTTTTGAATTTGTCGCGGTTGACACTGAATTGGCTCACATGACTGCCGACACGCAATGTGTTGAGCACATTGGGGTGAAGCATATTTTTCGTACTGCTTGAGCCATACGGGGCACAGTCGGCGAAAATCACACAATCCGGGTCATCTCTGCCGATAACAGAACGGCTGCTCAGCGGGAATGATGAACCTTTCTTTACTGTACCGCATGCACCGCGGTTGACGATTGTAGCATTGTATGAGCAGACTGTGCCGCCGTTTTTGTAATATTCGCCGCTGTCGGAGGGGCAGCGGAACATCTGTTCTTCCACAAGGTTGCTGCTTTTATCCACACCGAGGAAGCCGCCGTAAATCAGCAAGCCCGGCGTGCTGGTTCCTCCGGTAGTTGCTGAACCGGTCATAGTGCTGCCGACTACATAAACACAAGTTCCGCAAGAGCAGCCGCTGCGTTTGCCATAGGTGGGCAAACGGTCATTGTTGGCCCCGGCGTACATGAGCATTGCATTGCCGATATTTTTGAGTTTACCAACGCAGTTGGAGGTTCTGGCACGCTCACGGGCGGCGGAAAGTGCCGGCAGGAGCATTGCCGCAAGTATGGCGATGATGGCGATCACCACCAGAAGTTCGATCAAAGTAAAGCCCATGGGCTTCCTGTTTGTACCCAAACAGGAAGCAATCTTTTCGTTGTGTTTCATAATCGTATCTCCCATAATTTTAAATGTTTATAGTTTTCAATTAAACTATATTAAAAAAAATAAATTGCAAGTTTATTTTGGTAAAAAACTTACTCATTTTTCACTGTCATTTGATTTTTTCAAACTCAATAAGCCATGCCGCCGAACCCGGATCGTTTTTGGCAACGGTCAGGGTATTGCCGTGGATATTGACTTGACAGGGCGCCAGATCGAGGGTATTATCCAAAATACGGGCTTCCACGCAGCGGTAATTTTCCAACCCTTTTATAGCAAAGGAGCATGTGGCAGCTTCGTTTCCGGCGTAGTCGGCAATCAGTATGGCGGCTTTTTCCTTATCTTCGGAAAGACCCCCCATGGCGTAAATATTCCGGTAGGGGTGCGGTGCAACTTCCACAGCCACCTTGTAAACATACTGACTTACCACTTCGCCAAACATCCGCATACTGTAAAAACATTTGTTCCAGCGGTGCTCATGATCGCGGTAGCCGAAACTGCCGTCCGGGCCAGCTCCGTAATAACAGGCGGTTTCCAAAGGTTCATCCTGCCAGCCGATCAACACCGCCAGATTGAAGACTGCCGATTGTATATTGCAATGCCCCAAAGGTCCATCCATGGTGTAACGCACCAGATCCCGGGGTGCCCGGCTGGTCACGCCCGACCAATCCTGCCGGAAGTGCCATTCGTTGATGGATACTTCAGTTTCAGTAAAGCCGAAAGAATCCAACAGCTCCCGGGCCTCCCGGGGGCGGCGGATGAGCTTTTCCGGCTCGTTGGTGTAGCAGTGGCAGCTGTAAAAATCCGGGGCGATATTAGCATCTTTGCACGCTTGCAAAACTGCATTCTGCCACTCGCCCAGCGGAGTGGTGAATGCCGGCCCGCCAACTTTGATTTTGGGAAATTCGCTTTTGAGCCGCTTGAGTACGGTCACAAAAAAGCGGGCAAATTCTTCTTTAGTGCCGCACCAGGTTTGGGTTCCCAGTTCCGGTTCGTTCCAAATTTCCCAATACTCTATATCGTAGTTAAAGCCGTTTGCCCAACCTTGAGTGTAGTGCCGCACGATCCCGGCAAGAACTTCGGCGTAATGATCGAAATCTGTCGGCACCAGCGTATTATTGTGTTCGTTGGCCTGATCGGAGTTATGCTCAATACTGGTGCCCAGCCGGTAAAATATTTTCATACCGGCTTCTTGAGTGATCCGCAGCATTTCGTCGGTGGCACGGAAATAGTAGTTTTTTGGGTCTTGGGGGTCAAGGTGCATCAAAGGAAAGATAAAGTGCGTATCGATCAACCGCTGACCGGGGTTCCACAGCGGCCAGTCGTGAGTTCTTGCATACATAAAGTGCAGACTTTTAAACTCTTCATCCATATTGAAAAGCCAGCGGCGGCTGTATGGCGGAGCCGAGTTGCTGCCGTGCTGGGCAGGGTTCAGTTTGCCTTTGATATTGGTAAAATCAAAAGCAGCCTTGATGCTTGTTGCCATAAAATATTATCCTTTCTTGCCAATAAAAAATATTTGGGAAATTTGATTTTTTACTATACATTATCTATATTATACAACAAATCAAATATTTAGTCAAGGTTGGTTTTTGCCAAAAAACTTTCCTTTTCTGCCAAAACTGGAGATTGTTGTGAGTAATCAGAAAAAATATGATTTGCAGAATATTCCCAGAATTTTTGATTTTCCTTACAAAGTTCTGGAATTCGGCTGGCTGCCCAACCACTCGCACCAGCACAATAACGACGAAGTCGATGGCGGATTTATCTGTCTGGGGTGCAATTATCTGGAAAAATCCATCTTACAGATAAATAACGAAGTCGTTATCCGTGAAGCCGGCGGACTGCCGTTTATGATAATTCTGATGCCCGGAACTGTACTAAACACTATCCAACCCGCCCGGCACGATGAGATATTTTTCCGTTATTCGTCAGAAACAATGTTGGCATTGGCAAAGTTTTTCGGAGTTTCCGGCAAACAACGCTTCAAGGTGGAGTTTCAGGGCTTTCCCGCTGATATTTTAGGAGAATTGAACACCGCCGCCGCCAATTTGGATAAACCCGGTTCGGCTGACCGCATCGATATACTGGCAATAAGGCTTTTCAGCGAAATCATGCTGCGGAAAATCGAAAGCAGCACAGAATCCAAACAAAACGATGTAAAACTCCACTCCATCGCCTGCGAACTGGCAGCAGGCAAAGCGCTGGATAAACTTTTAAAAGAGTATGGATTGAGCGAACGCTCTTTTTATCGGCAATGGGAAAAGGTCTTCGATGTTTCCCCCAAAGAATACATTATCAGAAATCAGCTGAAAAAGGCTTGCACCCTGCTGGCAAACGGCAATATGCCCGTTGGCGATATTGCCAGTATCTGCGGATTTGTCAACACCAACTACTTTTATAAAGTATTCCGGGCAAAACTCAATACCACCCCCGGAATATACCGGAAAAAATATGCCGGAAAACTTTTTTTCCTCGGAGAATGATCCTTTATCGAGTTCGGCAGTAACCTTTATTCAGCTTGCCCGGGAACTATTCTTACTTCGTACTCCCGGCGGACTTTTTCGTAGAAATTAACCAAAAAAGCCTGAACAAAAGGTGCTATCCAGAAAAAGGCTATACCCAGCGTAAGAATACCTATGGGAGTAACGATAAGGAGCAAAAGCAGCATATATCCAAAAAGCCGCCATTTGTGCCCGTACATTATCTCCCGGCTCATTATCATAGCATCTTTTACGGAACAAGCCGGATCATCGAGCATAATGTAATAGGTCATGCTGTAACGCAGCATTGCCACATAACCGGGAATTATCAAAAGCAAAAAGTGCAGAAAAACGAAGATCAACACTCTGAAATACCCCCACAGCATACGGCCATACTGCCGGAAAGGCTCAAAAACCGCCTCCACCCGAGGGTTTTCCTGCCGAACCAGCCGCAGAAAAAAGAGCATCACTCCCACGGTAAGCGGAAAAAGCAATATCCCGCTGATCAAACAGACAAAAGGTATGGCATTAGCCGCCATTTGGATAAAGGTCGGTACCAGACAAGCCAATACCCCGCTGCCCCAATGCCCTTTGAGCGTGGCAAATGCACTTTTCCAAAGCAGTGAAAAACTTATTTTTTCCGCATTATCAACAGCATTACCAGCGCCATCACCCGGTAAATCCGGCAGTTGAACATCAGCAGTTTCAGCGTAAATTCCCATTCAAAAACCTCCTTGTTTAAACATAGTTCCTTCTTATATAATAGACCACAAAAAACTAATTGCAAATTTTTATGGGTTTTTATTTTATTTTTCTGAAACTTGTGCAAAAGCTGAAAATAAAAAAAATTAAAAAAACAGTAAAAATTTGTAATTCAAATTTGCATTTTTCGGCAATAGAAGTTATTTTTAAGAGAAAGTAATTTTTGGCGTGATGACTTAAATTTGTTGTACTTGTTGAAAAATGCTGACACGATTTACCAACAGTCCGCCATATTTTTTTAAGTACATGCTGACACGGGTCATCACTAAATAGGCAACATTCAAAAAGTTGGAGTTTTTACATGGCAGATAAAGTCAAATATGGGATCATCGGTACCGGTGCTATTGCCGCAATGCACGCCGAAGCGTTGCAGAATGCAAAGAATGCGGAATTGGTGGCGGTCTTCGATCAGGTCACAGAACGGGCAAAGAGCTTTGCAGAAAAGTTCAATGTCCGTGCCATTGATAATTTTGAAGATTTTCTCAACGACAAAGATATTGAAGCTGTTACCATTGCCACCCCTACCGGAGTTCACAGCAAAGTAGCAGTGCCCGCCGCCCTCGCCGGTAAACACCTTTTGTGTGAAAAACCGCTGGATACCACGGTGGAAAAGGTCGACGAAATCATCGCCGCCTGCGACAAGACCGGGGTTTTGATGATGAGTGTGTTTCAGTCCCGTTTTGTAAAAAATGTGGGATTGATCAAAGAGGCCATCGACGCCGGCCGGTTCGGCAAGATCGTGCTGGTGAGCTGCCAGTGCAAATGGTTCCGTACCCAGGAATATTACGATTCTGCCACCTGGCGGGGCACCTGGGCACTTGATGGCGGCGGAGCTTTGATGAATCAGAGCATCCACACCATCGACCTTTTGCAGTATCTCAATGGCGATGTGGAAGAAGTTTCTGCTGCTACCGCCACTTTGAGCCATACGGGTATTGAAGTAGAGGATAATGCTGTAGCTATCCTGAAATACAAAAATGGTGCTTTAGGTACTATTGAAGGCTCGACCTCGTGCGCACCCGGGTTCCCCCGCCGCCTCGAAATTTCCGGCTCCAAAGGCAGTGTGGTGTTGGAAGATAACAAACTGGTTCGCTGGCAGTTTGTTGAAGAAGAACCCAACGACGAAGATATCCGCAAAAATGGTGGTATCGGCGAAGTCATTTCCGGCGGCGGTGCCGGTGACCCCATGGCGATTTCCAGCAACGGCCACCGGGTGCAGATCGAATCTCTCTCCGAAGCTATCCTTGCGGGGAAGAAGAAAATCGACCTGGATGGCCGTGAAGGCCGCCGTGCCGTGGCATTGATTTGCAGCATTTACAAATCAGCTCAAACCGGCAAACCGGTAAAAGTAAACTGAAAAACAAGTTTTCATTTTACATAAAAAGTGTGTTGCAAAAGTTGAAATTTTGCAACACATTTTTTTCTGCAAACTTGCAGAAGTATTAATCGATCATATGGTGGATAAAATTTGCTATCAACTCTTTATCCACCAATTTTTCGCTGTGCTTTGCCCGTGGAACAACATGCACAGTAACCTCCTTATGCCCCATAGCTTCAAGAATATCACGCATCAAAAGATTTTCATATTTTCTGCCGGGTATATCATGTTCTCCAACGATCATACATATTGGCGGCAAATCGCTTTTCAGGTGATACAACGGGGCAAACTTATCCACCAGCGGTATGAGGCTGGCGGCAGGATAATTCAGCAATTCTTTGACCCGGAAATGCGTGGTCATCTGCCCGCTTACAAGTATAAAAGCCAAAACATTTTTATAACTCAAGCGATAAGGTGCAAGCCATTGTTCATCAAAACAAGTCAAAGCTGCCATATTAGCACCGGCAGAAAGTCCGCCAACCAAGAGTTTGTGCTTGCTGCCATAATATTTATCAATGTTTCTGTAAATAAAATCGATCGCCCGGGCGGCATCCGAATATTGTGCAGGGGGCACAGCTGCGGGAGTCAGCCGGTAACGGACAGTTGCAACCGCAAAAGAACCATCCCACATCTCCGGATTGCAGTCGCACAACGCTTCGCTCATTCCGCCGCCATGAAACCATATCAACACCGGGAAATCAACTTTGCCACGGGGTATGGCAAGATTTATGTACTGGCTGCCAGGATCGTCAGCGCCATAAACCAAATGTTCAAAAAGTTCATAATTATCCGGAACCCGGAAATTTGCCCACGAAAAATTCATTATCTTACCTCTTGGGGTGGTACAGCCAACTGATAATAGTGCGGCATATTTATATTTTCAGGAGCGCTTCCGGTAAAATCTGCCAAACTCCGGAAAAATCCCGCTCCGGCAAAGTCAAAAATGTTGTTATGGTCTGCATTTTTTACTGTAATGAGTTTTTTTCTGCCCGCAGCAGACTGCAAAAGAGTCCGGCTGTTGCGCAAAGGTATAACCCGGTCAGCCGATCCATGATATATCAGCAGCGGCACATTGCTTTTCTGCAAGCGCTTTTTGTTATTGAAACGGTTGCCGGGCAAAGCAAACGGCAGTACAACTTCAATGGCAGAAGCAAATGGAGCAAGCAGCACCAATGCTTTTATTTCCGGGTGTCGTTCAGCAATAAAACACCCTGCCCCGCTACCAACGGAAAAACCCATTACAATAATGTTTTGCGGGGAGATTTTTTGCTGGCAGGTCAAAAATTCGTAAACGCTTCCGGCATCGGAATAGAGTTGCTTTTCGGAAGCTTTGCCTTGGGAAAAACCGTAACCGGCATAATCGTAAGCCATTACTCCGTAACCTTGTCGGATAAATTCATTAAGTAATGGCATTATGCTTTCAAGCGTTTCAGCGTTGCCGTGGTTGTAGAGTATTACATCTTTGCCGGGCTGGGGCGGGTGAAAGAATGCGTCGAGTTCAAAATTATTGCTGAAAATCACCGTATTGCCGTTACGGGCGGTGGTCTTGACTTCCGGCAGCAGCATTTTTTCCATAAAAATATACCCCAACAGCAACGGTATGGAGATTATAAGAAGCGAATAGATCAACAGCCTTTTCAAGAGAAAAAAAGCAATTTTTTTGAATTTTTCTTTGTTCATTAACAGCACCTCAAAACACTTCAACGAGTTGAATATAACACTGTAAAAGTGATAAATCAACCATATTAAAGATTTTTTGCAGGAAAATACGGTAAAAAAGTGGTTTCAAACTTGTTTTAAGCGGCTTTTGGTGGTAAATTATCTTTTGATATATATTGTAGTGATATTGTTTATTGTATACAAAATAAAAGGAGTTCAAGCTTTATGCATACACTCGTAATCGTCAATCCGGGGCATTTTCATGCCGGTTTGATCCTGCGCCGCCGTCATGCGGATATCAGTCGTGATGTCTACATTTTTTCGGAAGCCGGAGCGGATCTGGATAACTACATGAAGCTGGTCAACAGCTTTAATGAGCGTGCCGAAGAGCCCACCGACTGGATCTATCATGTTTACACCGGTGCGGATTTTCTGGAAAAGGCGGTCGCCGCCGCCGAAGCCGGTACGGTGGATATTGCCGTATTTGCCGGACGCAATGACGAAAAAATCAACTATCTGGCAGCCATGCACAAAGCCGGTTGCGCCATTCTGACCGATAAACCGGTGACGATCAACAGCGAAGGTGCTGCTTTGCTGGAAAAAACGGTTGCCTCCGGCGGCAAACCCATTGTGGATATCATGACCGGTCGGCAGGAACCTTCCGCCCGGATGCTCAAGGATTTGATGTTGAGCAAAGAGATTTTCGGCGAATTCCGCAAAGGCAATGAGCCGATGATCGAAAACGGCACAGTCCACCACCTTTACAAAACCGTCAACGGCGCTCCGCTGGTGCGTCCGGCATGGTACTTTGATGTGAATAAACAGGGCAGCGGTCTTAACGATGTGACCACCCACTTGATCGACAACGCCCAATGGATGCTTTTCGGCAATGATGAGATCGACTTTGCCAAAGATGTGAAACTCGTTGATGCCACTTTGAGCAGCACCGCAGTTCCGGCAGACAAGTTTGAACTTATCACCAAAACTCCCGCTTTCCCCGCTGAACTGGCAGACCGGGTCAAAGACAATGTGCTTTCCGTAGCCTGCAACGGGGTGGTGGATCTGGAACTCAAAGGCGTTTCGGTTCGTCTGAACACCGTGTGGAATCTGGAAGCTCCGGCTGGCGGCGGCGATATGCACCGGCAGATCGCCCGCGGCACTAAAGCGGAAATTTTTGTGGAACAGGGTCCGGATACCGAATTCAAGGCTCTGGTGCTGGTCAAGCCGCTGGATATGAGTGCTGAAGATATGAAAAAAGTTATCGAAAAGCGTTTGGCAGATTTGAATTACACCGATGCAGCAGTCAGCATTTATAAAGATGGCCGCTTGCTGGTGACTCCGCCCTCCTGTATGGTCGATGGGCACGAGTTCCACTTTGCCATTGTGCGTGACGAATTTTTGCAGATGCTCGCCACCGGCAAAGAACCCGGCGGGCTTCGCACCCAGCTGGTCAGCAAATACAAACTTATGGCCATGGCCCGTGACATGGCTTTGAACAAATAAAGCAATAAAAATCTTTCATAAAAAAGGGATCTGTATATTATGGAACAATTTCGTACACATACTTGCGGAGCGCTCCGCAAGTCCGAAGTCGGCCAGACCGTGAAAATCGCTGGCTGGGTACACAGCGTCCGTGACCACGGCGGCGTTATCTTTATTGACTTGCGTGACCATTACGGTCTGACCCAGGTGGTCATCGACCCGGAAAAGGATTTTTATCAGGAGCTTGACCGCTGGAGAGTGGAAAGCGTGCTTTCCTTTACCGGTAAAGTGGTTGCCCGTACTCCGGAAACCGTCAACAGCAAGCTTGCCACCGGCGAAATCGAAGTGGTTGCCGAAGCTATGGAAGTGCTTGGCGAATGTGAAGTTCTGCCTTTCCAGGTGGCTAAAGACGACAGTGCTCCCGAAGCCTTGCGTTTGAAGTACCGCTTCCTTGACTTGCGTCGGGAAAAACTCCACAAAAACATCATCCTCCGCAGCGAAGTTATCGCAGCAATGCGTGAATATATGCACGGTCAGGGATTCCACGAATTTCAGACCCCCATTCTGACCGCCAGCAGCCCCGAAGGTGCCCGTGACTATCTGGTGCCGTCACGCTTGCATCCCGGTGAATTTTACGCTCTGCCCCAGGCTCCGCAGCAGTTCAAACAGCTGTTGATGGTGTCGGGTTTTGACCGTTACTTCCAGATCGCTCCCTGTTTCCGTGACGAAGATGCCCGTGCTGACCGCAGCCCCGGCGAATTCTATCAGCTGGATGTGGAAATGAGCTTTGTCAATCAGGAAGATATCTTTGCAGTGATCGAAGGCATGTTCGATGCTGTGTTCGGCAAATTCTCCACCAAAGATTACAGCAAGCCGCCCTTTGTTCGGATTCCGTATCTGGAAGCTATGAAGCGTTTCGGTTCGGACAAACCCGACCTGCGTAACCCCATTGAAATGATCGATGTAACTGAACTTTTCCGGGATTGCGACTTCAAGGCATTTGCCGGTACCGTTGCCAACGGCGGCGTGGTGCGTGCCATGAAGGCTCCGCAGGTTGCCGGTAAACCCCGCAAGTTCTTCGACGATATGATCGGGTTTGCCCAGGAAAATGGAGCCAAGGGTATGGCATACATCATCTGGACTGCCGAAGGAGAAAAGAGCCCCATTGTCAAATTCCTGAATCCCGAAATTCTTGCCGGATTGAAGGCTGCGGGCAATATTCAGGAAGGCGATGCATTGTTCTTCCTGGCTGATACTGAAAAGAATGTTATCAAAACCGGTGGTGCAGTTATCCCGGAACTGGGCAAGCGGCTGGAACTTATCGACCCCAATGTTTTCAAATTCTGCTGGATCGTGGACTTCCCCATGTTCGAGCTGGACGAAGAAACCAATCAGGTCATCTTCAGCCACAACCCCTTCTCCATGCCTCAGGGCGGTATGGATGCTTTGGAAAACAAGAATCCGCTGGATATTCTGGCTTATCAGTACGATATTGTCTGCAACGGTATCGAACTTTCCAGCGGTGCTATCCGTAACCACCGCCCGGAAATCATGTACAAGGCGTTTGAGATCGCCGGACATGACCGCAGCGTGGTCGATGATAAGTTTGGCGGCATGATCAACGCCTTCAAACACGGTGCTCCGCCCCACGGCGGTATCGCTCCCGGGGTTGACCGTACCGTCATGCTGCTGGCAGACGAACCCAACATCCGCGAGATCATCGCTTTCCCGTTCAATCAGCAGGCACAGGACCTGATGATGAACGCTCCGGCACCGGTAACTCCCAAGCAGCTGCGTGAATTGCACTTGCAGGTGGTTCTGCCCAAGCGTGAACAGGAAAAACTTGCTGCCGAAAACAAGCAGTAAATAAACCTATCCCGGTTCTTGCCACAGCTTGAACCGGGAATAAATCAATATGCCGGAGGCTGCATTGAAAAAAATCATACTTGGCTTTATAACATCATTATTAACGGTTTTAACATTGCTCAACGCTGCTGAACCGGAAAATTTCATACCGGATCAAAGTCAGCAGCTTATGCGTTTGAATGCCAACAGCATTGTAAAAATGCCGTGGCTGAAAAAATGGCTCAATATGGCAGATGAAAAGTGCCGGGAGACCTTTTTAGTGCTTGATGAACTGCAAAAATCCGGCATCGCCCCCACAATGGTTTTTGCCGGAGAATTGTGGGCTGCCAAGATCGGAAAATCAGATAAAGCCGGTGTGATTTTAATCAAAACAGCCTTGCCGGAAGCAAAGTTTGCTGAATTTTTCAAAGAACAGCAAAACAAGAATAAAAATGTTGATTTAAGTATTACCACTCTTGCCGGTCAAACGGTATATATCGGCAAATATGCGCCAGGCTACAAAGCTTCATCGGCAGAACCGTTTGCGGTATTTTATCTGGCAGCAGATGTTTTAGGTATAATGCCGTTCACGGATGAATCCGGCATTCTGCTTACCGCACTAAAACAGGGCGGTAATAATGTTTGGGTCAAAAATATTGACAAAAAGAGTTTGTGTGCAATAATTTTCAATGATTCCAACCGAAAAGCCAAGATACGCTCGACCACTGCCCGAATCAATCTTGCCGGACCGCAGCAGAAAGATATAGAAGCCGAAGCAGTTTTGATTTGCAAAAATGCCAAAACAGCAATGCGTAAAGCTATGGAAATGCAATTTATAGTTCCATCATTTGCCGGATTATTGTTTGGTAATGACCAGAAGCTGCTGGAGAGTTTAACTGCCGGGTTCTCGGCAGTGCCGTATCAGGAAAAAATCACAATAAAAATAAATTTGCCTGAAACACTTCAGAATAAGATTGCCGGATACCTTGCCGACCCGGCTAATGTGAGCAAATTGGATATTGAGGCTTTGAGTTCTCAATTTTAACAGGGGCTAAATTAATGGTTAGCTTAAAGCGGAAAAAAAAATTTAATTTTCGCAAATTTATACTTTTTCTTGCATGGTTGGTCATGCTATCTGCCGCTCTCTATTATTTGTGGATATACAGAGAACTGGCGGTGGACGACAGCCGCTTTGCTGCTGAAATAAAAGAAGCTGCTGCCAAGCATGGTGTAGACAGCCGTCTGGTGCGGGCTGTTATCTACGAGGAGAGCCGCTTTCGCCCCGGAGCTGTGGGCAAAGCCGGAGAAGTCGGCTTAATGCAGGTCATGCCGAACCGGGCGGCGGTGGATTGGGCAAAGGCCAACAATGTGCCGTGCCCCGAAGCCGGAGTGCTTTTTTCGCCCAGAATAAATCTGGAGATCGGCTGCTGGTATTTAAGCGATGGGTTACGCCGTTTCCGGGATTACAAATATGCCAATGAGCTGGCGTTGGCCCGCTACAATGCCGGTTTGAGCCGGGCAAACAAGTGGAAGCCCAAAGATAAAAACGGCGAAGTTATTGAGAATATAACCATATCCAGCACTAAAAAATATGTGAAGAATATTATGAATCGTTACCGGCGTTACTGCCGGGAAGATGAAGCAAAGAAGATTGGAGAGTAATTTATGCGTTGGGATTCATTTTTTAAGCTTTGTATAACAGCAAGTTTGTGTGCTTGCTGTACTGTGATCTGTTGTGGAAGCAATACTCCGGACGATAAACTTTCTGCCAATCACGCCTGGAGCGAAGATTTCAGCAAAGCCGAAAGCGATGGACTGCCCGCAAATTGGCAGGAAGAAGGCAGCAAATTCGGCGTGCCGGAAACCAAGTGTAAAGTCATCAAAAGCAGTGACGGCGCTACGGTTTTGCAGATAAAATGCGATAAATCCACCGGCGGAGTGATCGTTGCACCTAAAGTTAATTTGAATAAAACCCCCATCATGCGTTGGCGTTGGCGGCTGTTGAGCTATCCCAACGGAGCCGATGGCAGAAATCCGAAAAAAGACGATCAGCCCGTTGGTATTTATCTGGGTATGGAAGATGGCTTTCTCAAGAAAAAATCCATTGCCTACCGCTGGGAAGATTTGACTCCCAAAGGTTTTGAAGGAACCGTAACTTATGCCAGAATATTGACTGTTCATTATATAACCATGCGGGACAATAAAACCAAAGCCGGTGAATGGGTGACCGAAACCCGGAATGTGGCAGAAGATTTCAAGCGGGTGTACGGCAAAGTGCCCAAGAAGTTTGCCTTGAGCGTTATCGGAAACAGCCAGTATACCAAAAGCCACACGGTTGCCGAATTGGACTTTATAGAATTTTTACCGGCAAAATAAATTGTATGACTACTGAAATAACAGCTTTGAGCAAATTCACCAAATGCCGGATGCTTTTCTGGGGATTTTTCAAGATCGCAGCATTGGTCGTCGGCGGCGGCTATGCTATTGTTCCGGCGGCAGAAAATGAATTTATCCACCGGAAAAAACTGCTTACCGAAGATGAACTGCTGGATATGATGGCAATCATCCAGTCGCTGCCGGGGATCATTGCCGGTAATGCGGCGTTGTATATCGGCTACCGCGCCGCCGGAGTCTGGGGGGCATTGTCCGCATTGCTCGGAGTTGCAACCCCTTCAACAGTGATAATTCTGCTGATCGCCATATTTTTGCAGAATATTGATTTGAATATTCCCGCAGTGCAGGGTGCATTTGCTGGGGCACAGGCGGCGATCACCGGCTTGATAGCTGTAACCGCCGTGCGGATGATCCGCAAAACCATTACCAGCTCTTTTACCCTGATTATGGCAATAGCTTCGGCGGCGGCAGCTATCGTGTTCAAGGTTTCGCCGGTGTGGGTGATCGTGGCGGGGGCGATACTGGGTATAGCATACCAATTTGCCGCAGCCAGTAAAAGCGGAGAAACCAAATGAGTTTGTTTGCCATATATTTGCTTTTTATAAAATACGGGCTTTTGAGCTTCGGCGGCGGCTATGTGCTGGTGATGCTTTTTATCCACGATCTGGTGGATAAATATAAACTTCTGACCAGCAGCGAATTTGCCAATCTGCTGGCAATAGCTCAAATGACGCCGGGCCCCATCGGGATCAATACCGCTACTTATGTAGGGTATCAAACCAACGGAATATTGGGGGGGGTAATAGCCACCATAGGGCTGATGACCCCGGCAGTATTTCTGGTGCTGACGGCATCATACTTTTTCCAAAAGTGGGAAAAGAGCAAAACAGTGCAAGGTTTGCTGTACGGCATGCGGCCGGCAACGCTGGGGCTGCTAATTTCCGCAGTATTGATTTTTGCCAACATAGCCATATTTACAACGCCAGTAACCATCGACAATGTAAAATTGTGGTTGACAAATTCGCCGGAAGTCGGGAGTTTCGGCATAAGAATAATTCCGCTTGCAATAGCCATAACATCGGGAATTGTGCTGGCAAAATACAAAAAAATAAACATAATCTACATAATAGCCGCCGCAGCACTTCTGGGAGCATGTTTCATCCGCTGAAACAGCTGAAAGTACGGTTAGGAAGATGAATTTGCAAGTTCGTTGGAGAGAGCCGGAAAGCCGTAAAACTCCCGCATGATTTCTGGGATCGCTTCCAAACTTTCGACTTTCAACGGAATAGCCATCTATTCAGTTCCTCCACTTTCTTGTTTTTGTTGTTTTGTGCTTACACATTGCAAGCAACTCGTTTGCAAAAAGCAGAGTTGTCAACCAGTCTTTATTTGAGAAGTCATTGCGGGCAAGATACGAACCGTACCAATGCCCATTTTAAACTATTTTGCAGAAAAAATTTGCATTTGTGTTTTGAAATGCTATTTTTAACTGTTCGAAAAAAGGATGGAGATAAAAAAATGTGTACTGCTGTAAATGTTGCAAATTATTTTCTTCGATGCCCAGAGTATCAAGATCCGAGTGATGCAATTTCAAATATGAAATTGCAAAAGCTCTTGTATTTTGCTCAAGGACACGCTCTCGCTGTTTTAGGAAAATCCTTATTTGCAGAAGAGTTTGAAGCATGGGAACACGGCCCAGTATTGCCGTCTATATACAAAAAATACAAAAAATATGGGGCTGAAAAGATTACTCCGCCAACTTCATTAAATCTCAAGAATTTTACAGCTGAAGAAAAAAATCTGCTTGACCAAGTCTGGCAAGTTTATGGAGGATATTCAGCTTGGGGGTTGCGGAATTTATCACACAATACGCCTCCTTGGAAAAATCACAAGGACGACAGGAGCGTTATCCCGCAAGAAGAAATGAAAGCATACTTTATAACGTTGAACGCATAAAATGAGCAAGCCTAAATTTCGTTCGGTTCCTATCATTTCTTCTGGTCAATTCACTATTCCACAAGCAATAGCAGGCGGAGATGACATCCAAAAACCCAGCTTTTCACTTGAGCATTTGGAAGGTGATTTTTGTTTGTTAAAATGCGATAAAACTGAGCAGGCTAATTTTATAAAAAAGCTACACCGGATTAGCAAGCAAACATGGGGAGATTTGCGAAAGTTGGGACGGAATAATGGCTTTGAACCAATTCCATGTAACCAATTAAACTGTAAAGTTCCTGCTGATTTTTCAAAAGAAAAAGCTGCCATTGTTTTTCATATGGCGGGCAACATTGCGATTATAGGTTTTCGTACTTCTGGTAAAATATTTGATATTATTGCCATTGACAGACAATTCAAAGCATACAAACACTAATTACTGCGGACTGGCAACGCTGGGAGTTACTCTAATAGCTCCGGCAAGCAAATAACCACCGGGCTGTCGGGGAGAATATTTCCGTTCTCATCGCAAAAGCGCATTTCATCCGACCCATCAGGCAAACATTCAATCTCCACTAAAAATTTACCCCGCCAAGACCAGATTTCATCTCGAACCCAGCCAACTTCACGATCTCTGATTGTAACAGTATTGTTTGACATTTATATACCCAGTACAGACAAGACTTCGTGCCATGCTTTATTTAACTCGTCTTCTTTTGAGAAAAAATAACATTTATCTCCGTCAAATATAGCATCATCTTGTAATAATTCAAGCATTTTACCTTTGTTTTTTTGAGCAATATGCTGTGCAAAAGACCGTGCAAACAATTCATCATCACTGATGAGATAACTCAAATGTTCTTTGCGTTTTTTCTTTTTACCTCGCAATTTTTCTAAATTTGGGAGCAAATCGTGTTTTTGCTTCAACTCTACATATTCATCCGAGCCTTTTACTATATTCAAAATACGCTGGCGTTGTTTGGAATCTATCCATAGATAATCAACAAGGTGTCCGGCTTCGTGAGTAGCAGTCAATGGTGCTCCACTCTTACGATAAGAAATCTTTACGCTTTCAATGGAGTTGCCAACTTTATTAACATATCCAGCATATTTTTTATCCGCATTGATCATAAATTCTCGCGGTATATTTTGTACTTTGGGGTGCTGCCATATCTTTTTTACTTCACCTGGAACCAATGCCCATTGTTCTTCGCCAAATTTGGTGTTCAATCTTTGAAATTTTCCATCAGTAATAATTTGATCCGGCGAAGCCCTGAACAACTGATAATCACTTTTGCTTTTGGAATCCGCAAACCCGGCAATATCCGCTTTTTTGAGTTCCGCAACAGTCATATTGCGATTGGGGTACGGCGTTACGAAGTCATCAAACTTGTATTTTCCACTTTTCCAGAGCTTGTAACGCTCCGGCCCCAGCCAGTCTTTGCGCTGCTGCTCGGTCATTATGTTTTCAAAGTAGTCTTTGAAACTTGCTCTGGCGCCGAGCCGGAGCAGCGGAGCTATGCAATGGCGAGCAGCGGAAGGCAACCCTCATAAAAAAGTCGCGTCACTTGCATTTAAAATGCAAGTGACAGAACGCATAAAAAATCAAAGAGCAAACTGTAAGTCTTGCTTGCGAACTCTCTGACGGGACTTGACGCCGAGCCGAAGGCTCGAGCGAGCCTGAGCAGCGGAGCCATATATTGGCGAGCAGCGGAAGGCAACCACTATAAAAAAGTCGCGTCACTTGCATATAAAATGCAAGTGACAGATCGCATAAAAATTCAAAGAGCAAACTGCAAGTCTTGCTTGCGAGTTTGCTCTTTAATTTTTATGCAGCGACTTTTCGCCGCTGCCCTGCCGTTTAAAATAAAAATGGCGAGAGAGACGGGACTTGAACCCGCAACATCCACCGTGACAGGGTGGCACTCTAACCAATTGAGCTACTCCCCCGCTAAAATGCGGTAAAAAATCGAAGCGAGAACCACTTTTCTTTATTTAAGAAAAATGGCGAGAGAGACGGGACTTGAACCCGCAACATCCACCGTGACAGGGTGGCACTCTAACCAATTGAGCTACTCCCCCGCTTCTTCCGGTTCAATCAGTGTTGCCGCTGTATTGAACCCACTCTTAAGCGAGCAATACTTAAGATACTTCTATTTTAAAATTTTGCAAGTTTTTAAGCAAAAAAAAGTCGAATTTTTCTTATAAAACAGTGTAAACAGCTGTATAAAAGGGTTTGGACAGCAAAAAACGGGTTTATTACATGTTTTTGGAGATTATGGGGGCGTTGAATCTTACGGAAAACTCGTCCATTAAATTTTTGACGATGGGCTGTATATCATCAATGGAAAGATTTTCCGGCAGTTCTTTGGCTATGAAGATTTTTTCTATGCGGCAAACCGCCTGATTTTCATTAGGTGCGGGCAGGAGCAAAATGGTATCCATGCTGTTGAGCAAAGTCAAGTTGAGTTGGATGTTGCCGTTGGGAAAAAATTCTTTCTGGTAATAATTTGCCGCAAAGGTTATCAGATTACTTAAATAATTTTCCAATACGCTGTACTGAATGCTGTTGGATAATGCCCGGCGGAAATGAACCAAACCGTTGTTGAAAAGCTGCCAGAAGCGGGTGCGGTTTTTATCCATGCCCCGGAGCGAAACATTCGTTGCGTAACTCGAAAGCATATCCGTGGAAGTGATAAATTCGCTTGTTATGCTTTTATCCATAGCGTTAGCAGCACTTTCGGCAGCCTGCCGGATTTTTGATAACGGTATATTGCCGGAGGGAACGGCTTTATACAACGCTATATCCAATACCGGTGTATCGGGCGATAAATCGCTGTTCAGGCGTTTGGCAAAGTATTGCACACTTTCATCGTATTCCGGCGGCAGGGAGCCGGAAGGTACACTTAATGCCGTGGACTCTTTGGCGACTGGTTCGGCTAAAATATCCCGCAGCAGGTTGCCCAGCAGATCCCGCTGGTTGCGTAATGCCCGGCGAATAAGATCGTGCATTTCGCCCGCACGGGCAGCGGGGCGGCTGGAGGCGGAGGCACTCCGGATATAAAATACGCCGCTGCGTAATTCATCGTCGATGCTGTGGGTCGCCACATGGGGTATATCTTTGAAAGACTTGATGAGCAATATGGCATAGCGTTTGCCGTCAATAAGCGGCCGCTCCACAGTCAAATCTATTGCCGGATCTACATGGCTGTTGATGTATGTACCCACCGTGGAGGGATCAAAGGAGTGACACTCTTCATCGCTCAAACCTTCATAGAGCGAGGGGTGACCGTTGAGGTCTTCTCTTACTCCGATAACAATAGCTCCGCCGCTGGTGTTGGCAAATGCCAATGCGTGACGGACGAACTTGGCTTTTTGCTGCTTGCTCAAAAGAGTCCAGTTGACCGGTGCTTTGTAGTCCAATACATCGGATTCCACACCCCGGTAGACAAGTTCTTTGAAATCGGTCATGATTGCCCCGCTATTTTAAAACTTTTTTGCTTTGGACTTTTTGGGCTTGATGACTTTTAACCCGGTGGCGGTGGTGTAAATGGTTTTCCGCCAGACTATCCACAACGAAAAATACCCCCAGGAACTTTCCTGATGTACCACATCGGCAAGTTTATCTGCCTCGTAGAGCGTTTTCATAGAATAAAGCAGCATACCGGCATTGACTTCCGGCTTGATGTCATCGTTCCACGCCCGATAGTCTTTTTTGTTGGGGTGATAAGGGTGCCCGGTGTAAAGCGGTATGACATTAAATAAATAGTAACCGCTATTTTGGGCACTGCCGTAAGCAACTGCCTGCATACCTTTAGGAGCGGGGGTGTTGGCAGGCAGCGGTTCGGTAAAGACCTGCGAGTGACTGCACCCGGCAAATACCACGGCGGCAATACCGGCAAAAATTATTGCTGAAAAATTACATTTAAAAATACTTTTCATTATAAAGACCCGTAATAAAATGTTGTTAAAAAGCTGATTCTCTGTTAAAATAACACAAAAATCAATATTTTGCAATGGCTGTATGGCTTTATAATTTGTAAAAATTCATATATTGTGCTATTTTTTCACCAATTCAAGTGAAAAATTCAACGCAAAAGGAGGTCGTATGGCTGTAAAGAAAAATATTCAATCCCCGCCATGGGTAGGGGTAGTGGCGTTTGCAATAATTGCCTTGGCTTTGGCGGCGGCTCTGTTCGTCTGGTATGGCTGCCGGATCGAACCGGGCAACGGCGAGATCGCTGTTCTGATCAAGAAAACCGGTAAAACTCTGCCGGAGAGCCAGATCGTAGCAGTCAGCAGCGAATATAAAGGCATCCAGCTGGAAGTGCTGGGCGAAGGCCGCTATTTCCGCAACCCATATGTGTGGGATTGGCAGATCAAGCCGGTTACGGAGATCCCTGCCGGTAAATTCGGCGTGCTGGTCCGCAAGTTCGGGAAAAATCTTCCCGCCGGCGAGATCCTTGCAGCCGATGCAGAAAGCAAAGGTATCGTTAAAGAGGTATTGGGTACCGGCAGACACCGGATCAACCCTTACGCTTACGATGTAAAACTTTGCGACGATATCGTCATTATGCCCGGTAATATCGGGGTGGTGGCAAATCTTTGCGGCAAGGATATTTTTTCCGGAAGTGCCAACGATTTGAGCCGCAATAAAGGTTTTGTGGTTTCTGCCGACCGCAAAGGGGTGCAGGAGTTCACTCTCAAAGAAGGTACCCACCGGATCAACCCCTATATCCAGAGTGTGGCGATCGTCAATATCCAGAGTCAGCGGTATGAATTCAGCGGCAAAGATGCCATCGGGTTTATTACGCTTGACGGATTTTATGTTACTTTGCAAGGTACAGTGGAATTCAACATCGTGCCGGAATCCGCACCCATGCTGACCCAGGAAGTGGGCAATATGGATGATATAGTCAAAAAACTTATTCTGCCCTCGGTTTCCGGCTTTGCCCGCATCGAAGGCAGCAAAAAGAGTGCTACGGAATTTATCGTCGGCGAAAGCCGCCAGCTTTTCCAGAATAAACTGGAAGAGTTTTTGCGGAAAAATTGCCGCAACTGGGGCGTTTCCATCAACTCTGTGCTGATCCGGGACATCAATCCGCCCCAGGAGATCGCCGGGATCATCCGCAACCGGGAAATCGCCAAGCAGGAAGCCAAGAAATTTTCCCAGCAGATCCAGCAGGCAAAAAGTGCCACCGAACTGGAACGGCAGAAAATGCTTGCTTTGCAGAGCCGCAGCAAAGTGGAAGCCGAAACCATGAAGATCACTGCCGAAATCGCCGCCAAACAAGCTAAACTGGAAAAAGTCATCGCCGCCAAAACCGAGCTGGATGCCGCTGCTTTGCAGCTTAAAACCGCTCAAGCCGATGCCCGGGCCGCCATCGCACTTGCCGAGGCGGATAAAGCGGTCATCGCAGCCGGAAACAAAGCCGAGGTGGAGATCCTAAAACGCAACATCACCGCTTACGGCGGCGGCGAAGCTTATTTGCGGGGCAAACTTTATGAGCGGATCGCCCCGAACATCCAAAGTATAATGTCCAACTCTGCCGGTGGTTCAGCTTTCGGGCTGCCGGTGTTGAAACAATCAGCAAGTCCGGTGCGGAAGTAAGGAGTATAAGTAAATGAAAAAGAACATTATTTCTGCAATCGCTGTTGTTATCGGTGTTGCTGTACTGGCAGTTTTTGTTTATGTGTGGGGATTTTGCCGCTTTTATGTGCCGCCGGAATATATGGCGATCGTTACAGCCAAAAACGGGAAAACGCCTGCTGCCGGAACTTTGCTGGTGGAAAAGGGCGAACGGGGTATCTGGAAAGAAGTTCTGCCCGAAGGCAGATATTTCCTTGACCCGGTCATGCACGAAATCAAGATCGTTCCGGCTATCAACATACCCATCGGCAAGGTGGGCGTGGTCACCAGCAAGGTGGGCAAACCGCTGGCTCCCGGCGAAATCATTGCTCCGGATAAGAGTTATCAGGGTATCTGGCGGGAAGTGCTTACCCCCGGCGTGCACCGGCTGAATCCGGAAGGTTATAAAGTTGATATTGTTGATGCTATAAATATACCTTTCGGCTATGTGGGGGTGGTTACCTCCCAAACCGGGAAAGCGGCTCCGGCGGGCAAATTTGCCAAAGCCGGCGAAAAGGGCGTTTTGCAGGATATTCTCCAGCCGGGTTTGTACTACATCAACCCCCGTGCTTATCAGGTAAATGTTATTGAAATCGGTATGAATCAGGTCAGCATGACCGGGGAAACCGGCGGGGTCATCGCTTTGAAAAACCGCATCGAAGCCGCCAGCGATACACTGGATGAAATGTCTTCCAACACGCTGAATTCCCAGTTGCAGAAGCGGGCAAGTCTGATGCGGGAAGATAACTCCATAGCTAAATTGCCTGTGCAGAGTTTTGCCCGGAAAAGCAGCAAGCGTGCACCGGCTGTCGCCCGCCGCCGGATGATGGGGGCAGTAAGTTCAGCAGCAGCAACTACTGTACCGCAAACACCTGACATGGTTTACAGCGTGGGCGGTTTTGTGGAATTCCCCAGCCGTGACGGCTTCAAGATCCTTATGGATATGACTGTGGAGTTTGAACTCATGCCCCAGCACATTGCCCGTATTTATATGCTTTACGGCGATTTGCCCCAGGTGGTAAGCAAGATCATTCTGCCCCAGATCCTTTCGGTTACCCGCATGAAGGGCTCCAGCTACAAAGCTCAAGACTTTATTGTGGGCGAGGGTAGAGAGATTTTCCAGAACAATCTCCGCAGCGAGCTTGAACAGGTTCTGCGGGAAAAATCCATTGTGGTACACAATGCCATTATCCGCAATGTGACCATTCCGGCAAATATCCTCAAGCCCATTCAGGAAGCCAGTCTGGCTGTGGAGCAGAATTTAACTAACTTCTCTTTGCAGGAAACCGCCAAGATCGAAGCTGAATTGAATCTGCATACAGCTATGATCGAGCAGAAACGCCGGGAAATCGAACAGGAAACCCGCAAGATCACTGCCGAGATCGCCGCCCAGCAGAAACAGTCGGTGCGCTTGATCGCCGCCGAAGCAGAGCTGGAAGTTGCCCAGCTGCAACTGAAGCGTTCCGAGCTGGATGCCGCCCGCACCAAGCTCAAGGGCGAAACCGATGTAACAGTAGCTTTTATGCGTAATAACGAGCGGGCTCTTGGTGTGGAAATGAAAGCCAAAGCTCTGGGCGCCAGCGGCGTTATGGCTGATTTGATGCTGGTGGAAAAACTCAACCCCAATGTTAAACTGCAAGTGATTTACGCCGGTGACGGCACTTTGTGGACCGATTTGAAATCAGGTAGTATTACGGTGAAAAAATGATCAATATCCGGGAAATCAAAACTGCTGAAGCCCCCATTTTAAGCTCAATGGCTGATGGGGTGAACTGGAATGTGGCACCTGCGGAGTGTGCATTGGTCACCTCCGCAAGCAATATGAAAGGCTTTTTTCTGGAAGTCGATGGCGAGATCGCCGGTTCGGCGGGCATGGTGACTTATGAGCCGGAAAGTCTGGTCTTTATCAATCTGGTGATCGTTAAAGAAAAGTTCCGCCGCCAGGGCTATGCTACAAAAATGATCGAGCATATTCTGGAGTTGACCCGCAACTATAAGACCAAAAGATTGCACGCTACGCCCGAAGGTTCCAAAGTTTACGCTCCGCTGGGGTTCCAGCCCTGCCGGACGATCAGCTTCTTTGCCGCTGAAAATCCGGAACTGGCAGCTCCCGGCAATATTGGCGTGCACGCTATGCGGCAAGATGAAGTAGCGGCGGCTGTAAAGCGTGATGCGGAATGTTTCGGCTTTTCCCGACATGACCTCTTGGAGTTCAACTATAAAGAGTTTGGCAGCTATGCTCTGGCAAGCGACGATGGCAAAGCCCACATCTGGGGGCGGCGTTGGAAGAAATACCGCCAGATGGCAGCACTGGTCAGCGAAGATTTGCCCACGGCAATGGCACTTACCGCTGCTGCCGTAAATTTGGATAAAACCCAGGCGCAAAGCATTATCTGCTACGATATGCAAAGTGAATTTATGGAGTTTTTGAAATCAGGCGGTTTTGTCAAAGTCCGGGAAATGGTGGATATGTATCTGGGCGAACCGGGTGACGAGCCGCCCATGCAATACCGCACGATCTACGGCGGCGACATGGGGTAAGCTGTTTAATCCCCGCTCTGACAACCCAAAAAACCTTTAGTAACCGGCAATCCGCCTTCGCTATGCTGCGGCGTGACAAGCCAGCCGGGTGTCTATACACCCACGCTAACCGACTATTTTTGCGAAACAGCGTGTACATCCATCTTCGTTACACTACGCCGTGGCAAGCTGGTCGTTTTTTGCAAGGAATGAACAAGGGAGTCATCTTCGTTACACTACACCGTACAAAGGCATACCCACCATATACAGCCAAGGGAGAGAAACAGTCAAGTCTTGAGATGTACCGGAATTCGGGCAAAAAAAAAATGGAGCGAGTGAACGGATTCGAACCGTCGACAGTCACGTTGGCAACGTGATACTCTACCAGCTGAGTTACACTCGCACCTTAAAGGAGGCAGTTAATAAAAAATGGAGCGAGTGAACGGATTCGAACCGTCGACAGTCACGTTGGCAACGTGATACTCTACCAGCTGAGTTACACTCGCATATCTCTTTCACTGTTCCATTAAAATACCACTTTTTAGAAAAAATGCAAATAAAAAACTCAAAAAAAAGCTAAAATTCTTTGATTTTCCACAAAAAAGCGTTTTTTTCCTGTTTTTGCCAGTTTTTCAGGTAAGCATGTCAGCAATAAAAAATCAGCATGGAGCATTGTATAGGGTGTAGCAAAAAAACTGAAAAGGTATATTTTATGAAGAAAAAATTGTTGTTTTTGTGTTTTCTGGCGGCAGCTGTGGTCAGTGCCGATGAAATTTGCAATGATAATGTATGCAATCTGCCGGGAGCAATTCAGGATGCAGGAACGAACTTCAAGGTGCTATCTCCGGTGGGCGCAAGCAGTGTAAAAGCAATCAAACAAGCTCCACGGCTGAAAACGCTGAATGGCAAAATCATCGCTATTGTGGGCGGAAGTTTCATGGCACACATTACCCATGTGGAACTCAAACGCCTGATTTTAAAGGATCACCCCACGGCAAAAATACTTTTGCTTAACGAAATAGGTTCAGCAGGCCCCTACCCTGCCCCCGGGGTGATCCGAAAGCAGAAGGACGATTTTGTTGCCAAATTAAAAAAGCATAAGGTCGATGCAGTGATTTCCGGCAACGGCGGCTGTGGATTGTGTACGCCCAAAGAGATGGGTTCGTGCATAGCTGCGGAATATGCTCAAATACCGTCGGTGATGATCGCCGCCCCCAGCTTTGCGGTGCAGTCACGCATGACCGCCGTCAACGCCGGAGTGATGATGCCCCGGGTGGCGGTTTATCCGGGAGCATTTTCGGCTCATACAAGAGATGAACTTATTAACAATACAAGGAAAATCCTCTATCCGGCAATCGTAAAGGCGTTGACCGGAGATTTTACCGATGAGGAAAAACAAGCAGCTCAAAAGCCCCACCCCGCCGAAACGGTTTTCAGCGGCAGTTTGGACGAAGTAAATCACTTTTTCAACGAAAACAACTGGTCGGATGGTTTGCCCATCGTGCCGCCCACGGCTGAAAGAGTTGCCGAATTTTTGAAGTTTACCGATTTACCCCCCGATACCGTCGTGGCAACCATTCCCCCGGCACACCGGCAAGTTACGGTAAAAACCGTGGCGGTCAACGGTGTAATGGCTGGCTGCCCGGCTGAATTTATGCCACTGTTGATAGCGTTTGCCAAGGCCATGACCAACGGGGATTTCCGCAGAACTCTTGCCAGCACTCATGCGTGGACGCCCTATTGCTGGATCAACGGACCGGTGGCAAGGCAGCTGGGGTTTGACCACGCTCAAGGAGTGATTTCAGCTCAAGCGAATGTCAAGTTGGGCAGATTCATCAACCTTGCCATGCTCAATTTGGGCGGGTATTACATAAAAGCCAACCGGATGGGGACTTTCGGATATTTAATGCCGTGGAGTATGGCTGAAGATGAAAAAGCAGCTTTGGCTATGAAGTATCTGCCCTACCATATGCAAATGGGCTATCAGATCAACGATAACACGCTGACTGCCGCATCGTCGCTGAATTGGGGCAACAATCTGGCACCGGCAACCGGCGATCCGGTAAAGATCATGGAGTTGATCGCCGCCGATGCCGTGGAAAAACAGCAGTTTGCGCTGGGCAGCGGCACACCGTTTGTCTACCGGACGATTTTAATAACCAGTCAGGTGGCAAAAAATCTGGCAAAAAAGTATAAGACCAAAAATGCGTTGGAAGATGCCCTGATAGCCAATGCCCGGATGCCGTTATACGAAAGAGCATATTTCAACTTTCATGCCAATCCGGGCAGTGCTCAAACCAGAAAAAACTCATCGGTGCAGCGCCACAGCTACCGCATAGCCAACACTGAAAAGAGCAGCACCACCGCCCTGCCCGGCCATCTGGCATGGAGCAATAAAAAATCGTTGGAAACAGTTCCGGTAATGAAACAGGGCAAGACCGCCATATTGATAACCGGCGACGAAAGCCGCAACAAAACCATGTGCGTACCCGGCGGCGGCATGACCACCATAAAAATAGAGCTGCCGAAAAATTGGAACAAGTTGATGCAGGAAAAAGGCTACGAGCCGCTGGAAAAGTTTTATCTGAAAAGCGATTTAAAGCCGGAAAAGAACCCGAGAAAGTTCAGCAATTACCACCAAAGACGGCGTGGACAGGGGGAAAATCGGCGTTACCGGAGGCAATATCGGCAATAAATTCACAAAAAAAGCAAAATTTGATTTGCTTTTTTACAAAACAGCGATATATTAAAAAACATTGAGAATGATTTATTCATGCTCCGGCATAGCTCAGCGGTAGAGTAGGTGGCTGTTAACCACTTGGTCCCTGGTTCGAATCCAGGTGCCGGAGCCATTTTTTTTGCCCAAATTTAATTTGAGGCAAAAAATGGATCGGTAAAGCTGGATTTGCGGAAATGGTTACATTTCCGCATTTTTTGTGTCAACAAAAAACGAACCAAACCCGGAGGGTGGTTCGACCCCGAAGGGGAGCATGAGCATTTCTGCAAAGCAGAAAGCGGAAGGCAATACCAGGTGCCGGAGCCATTTTTTTGCCCAAATTTTATTTGAGGCAAAAAATGGATCGGTAAAGCTGGATTTGCGGAAATGGTAACATTTCCGCATTTTTTGTGTCAACAAAAAACGAACCAAACCCGAAGGGTGGTTCGACCCCGAAGGGGAGCATGAGCATTTCTGCAAAGCAGAAAGCTCAAGGCAATCCCCTGTGGACTGTTGATGGTCTGGGAGAGTTAAAGGCGGGGATTTTTAACTGACAGCCCAACTGTTTCCCCAAATCACTGAAAGCATTGCAAAACTGCTCTTTTAAAAGTTAATTTTTATAAATAACACAATATTGGTTTGCGTATGGCTGATATTGTGTTATATTTTTTGCAGCAAATTTATCCCGGAAGTATTGAACAACTGTTTTTCCGGAGAATCCGGTAATACAAAAGCTGTTCGGCAGTGTTATTTTTATACTTTTTAAGTTGCATATTTTGCAAATAACTGTATATTTTGCAAGCGTATCATAATCGTTGACATAAGAGGTAATTTCAAAAGTCATTCAAAACAAAGGCAAAGAGCAAAACCACAGCACAGGATAAGGTAGTTTGAGGTGACTGCCTGACTTGTCCGCCACAGCTTTATGCAACGGAGGAAGGGTAACCGGCGAAAACACTCCTTGTGCTGTGCAAAGGTTGTGTCTTTGACAACTTTTGAGGAGTTTTGAAATTACCTCATAAATCACTAAATATAAGGATTTATATGAAAAGACTGAATATTCTGGCAACAGCCTCACTTATTCTTACCGCAGCGATCTGGGGGCTTTCGTATTCGGTACAATCCGAAGCAATGAAAACCATGCAGCCATTATCTTTTGTTTTTCTGCGTTATCTGATCGGGACTGTTATGCTTTTGCCCGCCATATACTTTATGCGGAAAAAACCGGTAAAAAATCTCTTTGCCGGCGGTATTGCCTGCGGAGTATGCCTTGCCGGAGGCGAAATACTCCAGCAATTCGGCTTGCTTTACACCACAGCCGGTAAAGCCGGTTTTTTAACTGCGCTCTATGTGATTATGATACCGGTAATCGGGATTTTTATCAAAAAGAAATCTGCCTGGTGGATTTGGGCGGCATCGCTGCTTTCCACCGGCGGAGCTTATCTGCTTTGTTCGGATGGCACATTGAAGAATTTTGGCAATACCGGCGATTTTCTGATGCTGATATGTGCATTGTTTTTTGCTTTTCAATTTATTTTTATAGCTAAATTCGCACCGGAAGCTGATGCTCTGCAACTGGCAGCGGTACAATTTTTCACAGTATCAGTGATTTCCGGGATCGCAGCTCTTATTGCCGGAGAAAGCTGCACCTGGAACGGTATAGTCAGCACTGCATGGCCATTGCTTTATTGCGGAGTGATCGCCATCGGCTTTGCCTGTACAGTGCAGGTAGCAGCGCAAAAATATGTACACCCGGCAACAGCATCGATCATTTTAAGTACAGCATCAGTTTTTGCAGTGATCTGGGGCTGGCTGCTTTTAGCAGAAAAATACAGCATAAGCAATCTTGCCGGATGTGTGCTGATCTTTGCCGCAGTGCTTCTGGTACAAATACCGGCAGCACTCAACAAAAATACTGATAAATAAATCTTTATATTTCAAGGAGTTATACTTATATGAGTTTTGCAGGTGGTTTATTTGGTGCCGTTATCGGCGGCATATTCGGCGGCCCGCTGGGAGCAGTTATCGGTGGTGGTTTAGGGGCTTTTTTGACCGGTTCATCTGACAGTGACAAATCTCAACAAATTCTCCGGCAGCAGCAAGCGGTCAAAAATTGCTACGGATTATTTTTTCAATGTCTGGGGAAACTGGCTAAAGCTGACGGCAGAGTCAGCGAAGACGAAGCTGAATTTGTCCGGGAATTGCTCCACAGCTGGCAGTTTACGCCCGATATCCGCAAATATATGATAAAAGAGTTCAACTCCGGCAGGGACAGCAGCGAAAGTTTCACTGCTCTGGTAAGCACGCTCAATGACCAGATAAATATTTTGCAGTCTGCCGAGCTGAAAAAGAATATGACCGAACTATTTTGCCTTTTGGTGGCAGTCGATCACCTTGCCAGCGAAAACGAACAAGCCCTGCTCCGGGAAGCGGGCAGAATTCTGGGGACAAGTTATGTAGTCAACGAGTTCTTTGCGGCAAACACCAGAACTGACAACAGCAGCCGTCACCCCGCTGACCGTGCCGATCAAAGTTCATCGCTTGACGATTGCTACAAACTTTTGGGTATAACGCCCGAAGCAACCAATGCGGAAGTAAAAAAAGCATACCGGAAAAAAGCCGCCGAGTTCCACCCCGACAAAGTTCAGGCTTCCGGCCTCTCCAACGACTTTATCCAGCTTGCCAAAGAGCAGTTCCAGAAAATCTCCAACGCTTACGAAACGATCTGTAAAGCCCGGAATATGTAATCGGGCAAATTACACCAGATAGAATGGTGTGGCGTTCATTACCGTAAGCTCATCTTTGCCGGTCAGTTCCACCCGGATAAACTTGCTGGCATCATGCCTGGGCAGTTTGTACTCTTTATCAATACGGTTGCTTGCCGGCTCATCGCAGACAATGATTTGATCATCGGCAAAAATCCGCACTTGAGTAATGTTCCCTTCGTCGGCACGGGCGATAACTCTGACAACTTTTTCAGCATCTCTGGCGATCTCGCTGCCGGGGATCGCACCATTGCAGGTTATATCGCCTTCACTGAATCCGGTGGCGGCTATGGTGTGACCGCTGCGGATAGCTTTGACCACGCTCTCCCGACCGGGCTTGCCGTCTTCCAGATAGATAAAGTTCACTGCCGGGTTATCCACGATCCGCTGAAATCCGAACAAATCCACTGAATTCATTACGGCGATCCTGCCGCCTTTAAGGTAATATTCTTCAATAGTAGTACCTTGCAATGTTTTCATAGGTTCCATATCCACGCCGTCGTAATCGCAGTCGAACCAGTATTTGGCACTCCACGGGTGGGTGGCGATCGCCGCACCGTTCTTTTCGTGCACATAATTCAGGGATTTTTTCAGATAAGAGGCAATTTCTTCATCCGAAAAAAGACTCCGGGTAAACTCTTGAGTGTAGGCATCGTGATCCACGCCCACGACTACCATGTGATAACAGTTGTGGCTGATGTGCGCATTGGAATCGTTCCAGTTAAAAGGGTGATACTCCTGCCCGTCCAGGAACAAAACTTTATCGTCCGAATACTTTGCCGGGTCAAGTTTGCCATCGTAGGGGGCGGCATCCTTAACAGCAAAGGCGCAAATATCGTAATCCATATACCGCATCATGGCGTTGATCGTGCCGGGGGCAGAGTCGCAGCCGTACCAATCCAGCGAGTGCATGTGGATAGTAAGTTTGTAGTTCCGCTTGCCTTCAGCTATGGAGCCTTTTTCCACCGCCGGCAAAGTCCGGTTGTTTTTATGGGCATCAAAGTAATTCATCAAGTTGGGCAGGAACTTTTTCCAGAAATCCAGACAGCGTTGAGCATTTTCATCCAGCACTTCCGGCACCAGTATCTGGGTGATAAAGTACATGCCTTTGCCCACTTTGCCCTGCAAAACCAGGGCGCCATCTTTGACTGCCGGATCCATGTAAGAACCCAGCACATCCCACTTGTCGTTGGCTAAAAAACAGGATAAGGCGGCACTTTCCACCGTTTCGGGCTTATGATCCGGATCTTTGACCAGCGGAAAGCTGTTGACCTGAATCTTCCAGCCCAGCAATTCGTCGCCGGTGATTTTTTCCGGGTAATTGAACAATACTTTACCGGCATCTTCCATCCAGGGCATCATGTAGCACATGTGTTTGCGTTTGAGCCGCACCGTAGGCACATAGCGGTGGATAAGCTGGGTGTAGCCCAGTTCGTGAGGCATAAAATAGGGTGCCCAGCGTTCGTAATTCTGGTGCATGAACCAGACGATCCCGCCCCGGGCGACCCAGTCGCGGATATAGAGTTCGTCGTTTTCAATATAGTCGTTGAAGCCGTTCTGTTCAATAAGGGCTATATCAAACTTTTCCAAATAATTCTTTTGGGAATAGTCGATTTTCTCCACTTCATACCCCTGCTGATGCATGAATTCAAGAAAACTCCACTGTGGGCGGAACCAATGTTCAAAATAACCTACACGCATAAACACATCTCCTGTATTGCTGATTTTCTGTTAATAGCTCTGTTCCCAATAAGGGTCGGTACTTGAGGAGGGGGAAAAGACCTTTTGAGGAAAGGTCCTTTTCCCCCTCCTCAAACTCCACCCCTTTTTTCCAAACCTTTTACCGGCATTTATCTTTTTGCTCCGCAAAAAGATAAATGCC
>JAZMZK010000077.1:0-30914 GCA_045585955.1 Victivallaceae bacterium | reverse complement strand
CACCCCCTTTTTCCAAACCTTTTCCCGGCATTTATCTATTTGCTCTGCAAATAGATAAATGCCATTCAAGTTTTAAAAAAGTTCCAATACAAAAGTTGATCATAAAGATTTTTACTGACCTACCCGTATTGGGAACAGAGCTATTTGTTAAATATTTTTATAAAATCTTTTCTTCCATTTTCCAAATGGCTCAAGAGAGCTTCACGCCCCTGCTTTTTATCGCCGGAGAGAATCGCTGACAAGAGCTTCAAGCGTTCTTCTTTAAGCTGTAAAGCCAGTTCAGCACTGCCGTTGTTGCGGACATCCCGGTAGGGTAAACGCTGTTTCAGCAGCCGGTTGTGGAACCCCCGCCAATACCGGTTGCTGCACGCATCGTTGATAACACTGTGCAAAGCGTCATCGATCCGGCGGGTTTCCGCCAGAGCATCCGGCTTGGCAATATCCAGCGCCGTAAGTTCATCATACAGCTCTTTCAACGCTGCCAACGAGATATTTTCGTGATCATCTTCAAATATTTTCAGTTCAACTTCGCACCGGCAGACCAGCAATTCATCCACGGCAGCCGGATCAAGTTTTTTCACCTGATACCCCCGGCTGGGCAGCCGCTCGATCAAACCATCATTTTCCAACCGCGACAAAGCATCCCGCACCGGCGTCCGGCTGATGCCGTATTCCTGCGAAAGCGCCTCTTCAGTCAAGCGCTCCCCGGCTGGCAATTTGCCGGAAACAATACTTTCCAGCAGCTCATTGCGGGCCTGTTCGGATAATGATATTTTGGTTATAGCCATAAAAGCTCCTTTTTGTATACTGTATACAATATACACCCAAAGTAGAAATATTGCAACTTTTCATCCAATAAAGCTACAGGTATTATTTGACTGCGTTCAGTATATGATAAACTAATATTTGCAAAAGAGTTGTTGGCGTATTATATTAAGGATAATGTTGCAGTATGTATACCTTTATAAAATGAGAAATCAATGAATATCAAAAATTTTTACGGCAAATTAATTTCTTTTGCCCAAAATCCCAAATATGTTTTTCTGCTGGCACTGGCAATTGCAGCACTCTGCACACTCTGTTACACACTCTTTTTGACCGATATTTATCGTGATACAGCGCATGTTTACGCTCAACATGTACGGGAATTTGCCCGTGGCAACTGGGCAGAAGGCATTGCCAATCAGGTGCCGATGCTGAATATTACAGTTGCCGGATTATTCGCTTTCCCGGGCTTGGAACCAGTCAAAGCGTTGTGCCTGACAGCCGGATTGTTTTTTCTGGCAACATGTTTTCCACTGCGAAAATTGCTGGAACGCTATCTGTCGCCGACCGCAGCGGCGTGGGGGTGTATGCTCTTTGTCTGTGCGCCCAAGATGATAAGATTCGGCTGCGCCCCGCTGCTGGAATCCAGCAGAATTTTCTTTATGATTGCAGCAATATTGTATTTTCTGCGCACGGCGGAAAATCCCAAATGGAAAAATGCTGTATTGTTCGGTATTTCAGCCTCGCTTACAGCGGCATCACGCGGTGAAGGTATCGTATTAAGCACAGCGCTGCTGCTGGGGCTGCCGGTTTATACAGCTGTTTTCTGCCGCCCGACCGCTTGGAAAAAACAGTTGGCGGCCTGGTGTATTGCCATGATCTGCGCGGTGGCAGCTGTATCACCGTTCTGTGCAATGAATTACCTGCGAAACGGTTATTTTGTGCCGGACAACCGCTTGAGCATACTGCCAGATCTGCTTACAGCTCCGGCAAAAAGCTCCGCCGCCGCCCCCGCCGGCAAAGAAGCCGTGGGAAAAGCTGCTTCCCCCGCTCCCCGACAAAACTATTCAGTCCACCAGCAGCAACCGCTCAAAGAAAAAATCCCGCACAACTTTTCCAGTTTTATCCGGGGCGGATACGAATTGTACTGGATTCTGTCGCTCCTTGGAGCAGTAATGATTTTTTGGAAAAAGCAGTGGAAAAACGATTATTTGCTTTTTGCAGGAATTGCCCTGCTTTATTTCATCTTTTATATGCTGACAGTAGCGGCGTACCGTTATTACCTGTTTTTGATACCGCTGTTCATGGTGTTTACAGTTACCGGGGCAAAGGTATTATACGATCTGGCACGCAAATATCTGCCGGGCAGACTGCAACTGCTGGGAGTTGCGCTCTGTGCAGTGCTTGCCATTGTACAGATCTGCAACGGCTTGAGCAGGGCTTTTTCCGGCAAAGGCAAAGATTTTATCGAAGCAGGGCGCTGGATCGAAGAATATAATAAAAAGCACTTCCCGGAGCGGCGGCTCAAGCTCTATTCGCCCATGCTCAGCGAAGTGGCATACTGGAGTAAAGCCTACCCCACCGACGGTGTGAACGGCACGATCCACGATCCGGCAACTTTTACTGATTTTGACTTGGCGGCGGTTCACCGTAAAAAATCCTGCGGCTTGGAAAAACGCAGTGACCTGGAACGCATACCCGACACTCCCCACAGCCAAAATATCTGGATATTCAAACTGAAAAAACAGGAGAAAAAATAAACATGAACCCCGATCTTACTATTGTCATACCCTGTTATAACGAAGAAGAAAATATTCCGGTATTTTTCCCAAAACTTCTGGAATTTGTCAAACTGCATAATATTCAGGTGATCGCCGTCAACGACGGAAGCAAAGATAATACTTTGCAGGAATTGAAAAAATTTGCCGACAATGAATATATAAAAATCGAAAACCACAAATGCAACCGCGGTTACGGCGGAGCCATCAAAACCGGCTTGCGGGCAACTGCCACTGAATACGCCATAACTATAGATTCCGACGGTCAGCACCGGCTGGAAGATGTCCTGAAATGTTATGAACATATAAAAAAGACCAACGCCGATATGGTGGTGGGCGCCAGACAGAACAATGAATCCGGCGGCTACCGCACTTTGGGCAAATGGGTGATCCGGAAGTTTGCATCATCTTTGCTGGAACTGCCGGTAAAGGATTTGAATTCGGGCATGAAATGCTACCGTATGAGCGAAACGCTGGATTATCTGGATCTCTGCCCCAACACCATGGCATACAGCGACTGCATATTGCTTTTGATGGTCAACGACGGCAAACTGGTTACTGAAACGCCCATCGAGATCGCCCCCCGCACCGCCGGAACCAGCACCATCGGAACCAAGACAGCGATCATTACTTTAGCAGAAATATTGAATTTGGCAGTATTGTTGCGGCCGCTGACCACCTTCTGCCGGTTGGCATTGCTCTTTATAGCTCTGGGCATAGCTCAAGGGGCTTTCACTTTTATCCGCAGTTATCTGGTAACATCCACTGCGGTCATGCTGATAGTAATGGGGGTTTTGAGTTTTATGCTGGGGCTGTTGTGCGAACAGCTTTCGCAGATCCGCCGCAAACTGGCAAAAAATTCATCGGCAAAGGATAAGTAAATGGCAAAAGTTGCAGTTTTGCTGGCAGTATATAATGCCGAAAAATATCTGGAAGAGTGTTTAAACTCCATAACCGCTCAAACCTGGCAGGATTGGGAGCTTTTTGCCTGTAACGACGGCAGTAAAGACTCAAGTTTGAGCATAATGGAACGCTATGCCGTGCAGGATAAACGCATACACATACTCAACAACGAAAAGAACATCGGCATCGTAGCCACCCGCAACCGCCTGATCGGAGCCATCCCCGCCGATGCAGAATACGCCGCCTGGGTGGATTCCGACGATATATGTTTCCCGGAACGACTGCAAAAGCAAGTGGAGTATCTGGAAAAACATCCGGAGATCGGTGCAGTGGGGGCAGCTTTGGAGATCATCGACGAAAACTCCAATACCACCGGCTGCCGCCATTACCCGGAAGATCCCGGCGAAATCCGCCGCCAGCTGCCGGTAACCAATGTGATAGCCCAGCCGGTGCTGATGCTCCGCAGCAGCGTGATCAAAGCCACCGGGCTGTATACCTTTGAGTACCCGGTCTGCGAGGACTACGACTACTGGCTGCGGGTGCTGGAAAAGTTTGATTTTGCCAACATCGGCGAACCCTTGCTCCGTTACCGGATCTCCACCACCCAGTGCAAGCAGAGCCGCTTGAAAGAGATGCTGCGTTTGACCTTGCAAATTCAAAAAGATCACTACCGCCGAACCGGTCAGAAAATGCCGTTAGCGGGGAAATTGCGGCAAATTGCCGGAAAAATGCTGCTGCTGCTGCCGGCAAAATTGATATTGAAAATATTCTGTTTGCTGACCTATAAAAACGCTCAAAAGTAATATTCAGGAGCGTTTTTTAAGGTTGTAGCGTCGACCGAAAAGCAAGCGGCAAAGCTTTACAGTCAGCGGATAGCATATAAAACTGCTCAAGACCACACAGCGTTTTACGAAGTGCAGCCCCCGATAACGGACGATCGCGGAGTGTTCCTGCCGGAAAAGCTCTTTAACTTCGTTTTTAAGCCACAAGCCCCGGACAACGCCGTGGAAAATAATATCGCCTTTCAAGCTTAAAGTGTTGATCCTCGGCAGATTACCGTCGATCCAGCGGGCGATAAACAACAGCTGGTCGAGGAACTCCCGCTTGAAAGTTTTAGTGTAAGAGTTGCGGTTGCCCTGATAGTAGTGATACAAAAGCTGATCGCAGAAAACCACCTTATTGGCAGCACAAAGCATTTGAGCCGACCGCAGCAAGTCTTCGCCGAAACAAAGCTCATCCCCGGCATAAGTTACCGCATTCAAAGCCACATCCCGCCTGACCAGCTTAAAGACCACGCCCCAGTAAAGATTGCAGTCAATAAGCTGCTGAACCGGATCAAGATTTTTGCAAACTTCAGGCAAATGGATACTTTTCGCGGGAGCATCGTCATAGTCCAGCGAATAAGCCATGCAGACAACATCAGCATCTTGCGTAAGAGCCATATCGTAAAGGGTTTGATAGGTGGAAGGCTCCACCCAGTCGTCGGAGTCACAATGAATGATGTATTCGCCGGTAGCCGCCTCCAGAGCAGTTTTGCGGGCACGCACCAACCCCTGATTTTTTTCATGCCGGATAATGCGGGTTTGAGCTTTACGCAAGGGATAACGCTCCAAAACATCTTCCAGAATTTTCACGCTGTTATCGGGCGAACAGTCATCGACAAAGATAAATTCAATACTATCCGTCATAGTCTGTTCAAAAAGCGAACAAACACAGCGTTCAATAAATTTTTCAACTCCATAAACAGGAACACAAACCGAAACCCTGACCATAGCAAATACCTCAAAGTGTTGATTTAAATAAGATAGCACAAAAAGCGATTATTGCAACTAAATTTTGCAAAGTAAAAGATACATGCTATATTACCACGAAGCTATGAACGATATGGACAGTATGGACAAGATGGACAAGATGGACAACTTTGATCGGCAGGTGCTGTTGCCCCACGGCGGATACAGCAAGCTGAAGTGTTATCAGATAGCGTTGCTTGTGTTTGATCTGACCGTGCGTTTTGTTGAGCTTTATATCGACCGGAAAAGCCGAACCTGCGACCAGATGGTACAAGCGGCAAGATCCGGCAAAACCAATATTGCCGAAGGCAGCGAAAGAGCCGTAACCAGCAGAAAAATCGAATTGAAATTAACCGGAGTGGCAAGAGCCTCGCTGGAAGAGTTGAAGCTGGATTACGAAGATTTTTTAAGACAACGCAACCTCGCATTGTGGAGCCAAGACAATCCCAGACGACAGAAGCTGGTGGATGCCCGCTGCCAAACACTGGAAGATGTGCGCTCGTGGATAAATGGAGAAGCAAGCCGCTATGCACCGGACGGCAACAGATCTTCCACGCCGGAGATAGCCGCCAATGCGGCATTGATCCTGCTTGGGGTAAGCAACGCCCTGCTGGATAGATTGCTGAAGCGTCAGGCAAAAGACTTTGCCGAAAAAGGCGGCTTTACCGAAAACCTGTACCAAGTCCGCAAAAACAGAAAAAGTAATCAATAAAGCCCATAAAGTCCATACAGTCCATATTGTCCATAAAAGCATTTGTATTATCCGCCGAGTTGTGCTATATTACTCCCAATAAGTATACTGCAACCCATAGGAAAATATAAAAAATGATTGATCTTAAAGGCAAAAAATTGTTGATCATCGGTGGTGCCGCCCAGCATTGCAAAGTTGTTGAAGCTGCACACGAGCTTGGAATAATAACCTATGTAACTGATTATCTGCCGTTGGAAAAAGCACCTGCCAAACAGATCTCCGACCACTATTTTATGCATAATGTAACTGATATAGACGAAATAGTTGCGGCGTGTAAAGCAGAAAATATTAACGGGGTCATCTCCACTAATCTTGATATTTGTCAAAAACCTTATCAGCAGGTGTGCGAAAAATTGGGTTTTCCCTGCTTCGGGACCAAAAAGCAGTTTGATATTTTAACTGATAAAAAGCTGTTCAAGGAATATTGCCGGAAGAGTGGCGTGGATACCATCCCGGAATACACTGAAGAAGACTTCAGCAGCGAGGAAGTCTGCAAAACTAATGTATCATTTCCGGTAATAGTAAAACCCGGAGAAAGCCGCGGCTCCCGCGGACAAACCATTTGCCAAACTTATACTGAAACCCTTACCGCCATCGAATTTGCCCGTTCAGCCAGCTCCAACGGTCGAGTGGTAATTGAAAAATATATGGGGCAGAACAATGACTTTTCCATGTCCATACTGATGCTCAACGGCAAAGCATACGCCACCCGGACAGTTGACCGGGTTCTGGGCAAATACCAGGATAATCTTGACCGCCTGTGCGTAGGCTCGGCAACACCCAGTATTTTTACTGATTTGTATATGAACAATGTTCATAAAAAAGTGGAAAAACTCTATCAGGATATTGGTATTGTAACAGCTCCCTTGTTCATGCAGGGTTTTGTTGATGGCGACACGGTAAGATTTTATGATCCGGGCTTGCGTTTTGGAGGCAGTGAATTTGAACGGGTTTTTTATGCGGTAATGGGGCGCAACATTTACCACCCGCTGATCGAGTATGCTCTTACCGGCAAAATTTCCGAAGACAAATACCATTTTGAGTACGATGATATTTACCTGAAAGGCAAAACTGTCGGACAGGTATTCCCGACTCTGCGGGCGGGCAAAATTACTTCGATAACCGGTTTGGATGAAATTCGTAAACATCCCAATACTGTTTGCGTGTTTACCAGATACGGCGTTGGCGATACGATCGAAGAAACCCATAATGTAAATCAGCGTTTTGCGGAAATATATCTTGCCTGTGAAGATAACAGCGAAATGAAAAAGATGGTGGAATGGGTGCTGGATACTCTTAAAGTTTATGGCACTGATGACACAGAACAGAACAGAACAGAACAGAACAGAACAGAACAGAACAGAACAGAACAGAACAGAACAGAACAGAACAGCGACATGCTCATATCCAAGTACGATACAAGCATATTTGCCAACCGCATAAAAGTTTTCGGCAAATAAAACCGCATAAAACGGCAGGGTTGTAATTTTATGTGGCATGGATGGCGAAAAATCACCCATAAATTCCATAGTGTCCATATTGTCCATATTGTCCATACAGTCCATAAAATCATTTGTATTATCTGCCGAGTTGTGCTATATTATTGCTGTAAGATTAACCGGAGCAGAAAGTTGAAAAATGAGCAAAAAAATATTGGTAACAAATCCATCGCTGCCGCCGTTGGAAGAACTTATACCCAGTTTGCAGAAGATCTGGGACAACAAGTGGCTGACCAATAACGGAGAATTTCACCGGGCTTTTGAAGCCAAACTTGCGGAATATCTGGGGGTGAAATATGTCAGCTTGTTCACCAACGGCATGCTGGCACTGCAAATCGGTATGCAGGCGTTGCGGATCACCGGCGAAGTCATCACTACGCCCTTTACTTTTGTAGCAACCACCCACGCCATACATTGGAACAACTGCAAGCCGGTCTTTTGCGATATTGAGCCGGATACCTACACCATGGATCCGGATAAAGTGGAGTCGCTGATCACTCCCCAAACCACCGCCATTATGCCGGTGCATGTTTACGGGAACCCCTGCCAACACGAAAAATTGCAGAAAATCGCTGACACTTACGGGCTTAAGCTCTTTTACGATGCAGCACATGTTTTCGGGGTAAAGAAAAATGATGTATCGATCTGCAACTGGGGCAATCTCTCCATGTTGAGTTTCCATGCCACTAAAGTATTCAATACTTTTGAAGGCGGGGCGTTGGTCACCAATGACCCTGATTTGAAAAAGCGTATCGACTTTTTGAAAAACTTCGGTTTTGCCGACGAAGTGACCGTGGTGGCTCCCGGCAGCAACGGCAAGATGGATGAATTCCGCTCGGCATTCGGCTTGTTACAGCTGGAACGGGTGGATGGCGAAATAGCCAAACGCAAAACGGTTGCTGAATATTACCGGAAAAATCTGGCTGATGTAAAAGGTATAAAAATGCTCTACGATATGCCGGATGTGCATCATAACTACGCTTATTTCCCCATTGAAATAGATCCGGCAGTATACGGTATGAGCCGGGATGCTCTTTACGATCTTTTGAAATCCCAGGATATTTTCACCCGCCGCTATTTTTACCCGCTGTGCAGCAACTTCCCGACTTACCGGAGCTTGCCCAGTGCAGCGGCAGATACTCTGCCGGTAGCCAACAGAGTATCCCGCAACATACTCTGTCTGCCCATGTACGCAGATTTGAGTACTGCTGATCTCAATAGAGTGATTGTGCCTATAAAAAATAAATCAATTCAAGGCTGCTGATGAAAAGATTTTTTATATACGGTGCCGGGGGGCATGCGCTGGTGGTCATGGATGCCGCCGAATTATGCGGGTATGAAATTGACGGTTTTATCGACGATTTTGACCACGATGCCCAACGGCAAATCTATGGGAAACAAGTTTACTCCCCGGCAGTTCTGCAAGCCGGGGATACCGTATTTATGGGTTTTGGCGACAACAAAATGCGGCAACAAATCGGCACATCTCTGTTGGAACACAATATTGAAGTTGCCACATTGATCCACCCGACTGCCGTAATTTCCAAATATGCAAAAATCGGGCAAGGGTGTTTTGTGGGTGCTCAGGCAATAGTTGATCCGGGCTGCGAGATCGGCGATTTTGTAATACTCAACAAAAATTCGGTAGTCAGCCACAATACAGTCATAGGTCCCGCCACCCATGTATGCCCCGGAGCAATGTGTGCGGGAGGGTGTTCTGTGGGCGAACGCTGTTTTCTGGGGATCGGCACCAAATTGATCGCCAGGATAAAACTTGCTGACGATGTATATGTTGGCGGCGGTGCGGTAATTGTTGAAGACTTCTGTACGCCCGGAGTATTGCTTTACGGAGTTCCGGCAAGAATCCATCCCCGAAAAGACTCTAAATAAATATTAACCTCAAACACATGGAAATATGTCTGATAATCTGAAGCACAAAATATTATCCGGTTTTATCTGGCAAGCTCTTGACCGGGTTGGCACGCAGGGCTTGCAGCTGGTCATTTCCGTAATTCTTGCCCGGCTGCTTATGCCGGAAGATTTCGGAGTGCTGGCTGTGACATCGGTCTTTGTAGTGTTGTGTCAGGTCTTTGTCGATTCAGGTTTTTCCACGGCTTTGATCCAGAAAAAAGATGCTGATGAGCTGGATTGCAACAGCGTTTTTTATATCAATTTAGTGATGGCGGCAATCATTTACGGAATATTGTTTTTCTGTGCCCCGTTAGTTGCAAAATTTTACAACACTCCGGCAATTACACTCTATTTACGCGTACTGGCTTTGATATTACCTCTGCGATCATTTGCTCTGGTGCAGACTGCGCTTTTAAACAAAAGGATGCTTTTTTACCTGAATTGCCGGATCAGCTGGGCAGCGGTGTTTTTGTCCGGTACTGTCGGTATTATTATGGCGTATAAAGGTTGTGGTGTCTGGGCATTGATCGTCCAACAGCTGATCAGTGCTTTGACAACATCGCTGCTGCAATGTTTCTGGGTAAAGTGGAAACCGGCACTTATGTTCAACTGGGTGCGGATAAAATCACTTTTCCGTTTCGGCTGGAAGATTTTCTGTTCAGCATTGCTGGATTCTGCTTACAACGAACTTTACACCATCCTTATCGGCAAACTTTTCAACCTGAAAACCCTTTCGTTCTATCAGCAGGGCAGAGCCGTCCCCACCCAGGGGATGAGTTTAGTGAACGCCACAGTCGTCAGTGTGCTGCTGCCGGCATTTTCCACTTTGCAGGATGACCGGCAGGCAATGCGTGTTCTGGCACAGAAAACTCTGAAAATAACAGCTTTTCTGCTGGTGCCTTTTATGGGAGTATTACTGATAACAGCGCACCCGCTGGTAATGATATTATTCACTGCCAAATGGGAGCCTTGCGTAATATTTTTGCAATTAAGCTGCTTTATAGCGTTATTCTGGCCGCTGCACTCACTTAATTTGCAGATAATCACTGCCTGCGGCAGAAGCGATGTATTTCTGATATTGGAGATCATAAAAAAAGTTCAGGGCGTTTTACTCATACTCGTTACATACCGTTATGGAGTGTTGACCATGGTTTGTTCTTTAGCTGCGATCGCACCTTTGGTTTTTATTGAAAACAGTTTTTTCAATGGCAAACTTATCTCTTACCATTGGTACAAACAGCTGCGGGATCTCCTGCCGTATATCTTGACTTGTGCGGCAGCAGGCTGTGCCGGAGCATGGAGCATGAGTCTGGTTGCCGGAAATTGGCTCAAGCTGATAACCGGAGCTGCGGTTATGGGGATTATTTATCTCGCAGTATGTTTTATTGGCAAACTGATTCCGGAAGATATATATTTACTGATCAAAAAAATTTTTAACTCATCAAGGAGTTCTCATGCAAGATAAAGAGCCGGTAGTTTCGATTTGCTGTATAACTTTCAAACATGAAAAATATATCCGGGAATGTCTGGATGGTTTTCTTATGCAGAAAACAAATTTTCCGTTTGAAGTGATCGTTCACGACGACGCTTCGCCGGATAAAACTGCCGATATCATCCGGGAATACGAAGCCAAATATCCGGATATAATAAAGCCGATCTATCAGACCGAAAACCAATATTCCAAAAAGATAAAATCACTGTGGAAACATGTTTTTCCCCGCTGCCGGGGCAAATACATTGCCATTTGCGAGGGCGATGACTTCTGGTGCGATCCCGATAAACTGCAAATACAGTATGATTTTATGGAAGCCCACTCCGATTACAGCTTGTGTATGCACGGATTCAAGCGGTTGGATTACTTTGCAAAAACTTACAAAAATATACCGTTCATCAAAAATTTTCCGGAAAACGGCATGGAATTTGCCCGCCGGACAGCACTGGGTGAATATTTGTACTCCACGCAAACAATGTTTATCCGGAAAAGCGTATTTGATGCAAAACACGATGAAATTTTCCGTGATAGCCAGTTTGCACCGATGTCAGATACACAAATAGCATTTCACCTGGCATTGGCTGGCAATGTAAAGTATATCCGCCGCCACATGGCTGTCTACCGGGTCTTCCCCGGTTCAGCAACCAACACGGCCAACGGCAGAAGTGAAGAGTTCAATAAAATGGCGTCGGAAGCCGTAGTGGCAATGCTTCATGCCAGCGGCTATGATGACTGGGCAGAAACCCGGCAAAAACTCTTTGCACAATGGGCAGCGGAGGCGGCAGCCGACCACCCGAATATTCTGCAAAAAATATGGCGCAAGATCATACATTACCGCCCTGCACTTCCGGCAAAAATAAAATATATGCGCTATATGAAATCACTCAAAAAATAACAGGATCTTCCGGCTGGGGAAACGCTTGAAAATATGCTGAAATTATCAATAATAATTCCGATCTACAAAGTAGCTGATTATGTTGCTGCAACAGTAAAAACCCTGTTCGGCCAGCATGATCCGGCAGTGGAATATATTTTTGTAAATGACGGTACTCCGGACAACAGCTGGCAGATATTGCAGGATACCTTACAAGAATATCCGGAATGCCAAAAAAACAGCAAGCTGATCGCTTTTGCACAAAATAACGGCGTGGAAAACGCCCGGATAGCGGGGCTGGCACAAGCAGCCGGAGAATACATCTGGTTTGTCGATTCCGATGATTTGATCGCCGCTGGGGCAATAAATGCGATCCTGACACTATTGCAAAAAAATCCGGTGGATTATCTGGCAATAAATGTACAGCGGCTGCCGGGCGGCAGCAGTATGCCCCCGATAAAACAGCCGATCGTATGCAAAGATATTACTCCTGAAAAACTCTTTTCGGCAATCGCAAGTTATACAGGCTGTCACGGCACTGTATTCAGCATAGTCAAACGCCGGTTGACTGTTGAGCATCCTATGCTGAAAACCAATTTAAAAATTGCCGAAGATTATGTAATGCACTGTTGCTGGTCGATTTTTGCAAAAAGTGCCGCAGTTCTCGAAAATCCGGTCTATGGTTATGTGATCCGCCCGCAAAGCGCAATGAACTCCAGCAAGATGACCAGCATAATGCAATCTACCAGAGATGCCATGCAAATATTGGCGGATTTTGCAGAAACCGTGCCGGGCAGCCGGCAGCAGCTGTTCAAAAAACATATCCGGGCGGCAACAGTAAGAAAGCGCATGGAGTATTTTGCATTGTTTTTCAAACAGGATCCGCCCCCTGCCATCCCGGATCTGCTGCGGGATCAGGTGCAAGTGCAAGTATCGCTGCGCCGGGACTGGTGCCCAACCGCATTAGGGCTGCGCCCGGTACTGTTCTGCGACAAGTTAAAGCTCTATAAAACCATGCGCAGCTATTTGAGAATATTGAAAATGTTTGGATTGTAATGAGAAATTTATGAGGGATATATGGTAAAACTTTCTGTTTGCATCCCGGTTTACGGCGTGGAAAAATATATTGAGCGCTGCGTAAGAAGTCTGTTTGACCAGCACGATCCGGCAGTGGAATATATTTTTGTAAATGATGCCACCCCGGACAACAGCTGGCAGGTATTGCAGAATACTTTACAGCAATATCCCGAGTGTCAGAAAAACAGCAAACTCATTGATCTGCCGGAAAACGGCGGGGTGGAAAACGCCCGGATGACCGGATTGGCGCAAGCCGCCGGAGAATACATCTGGTTTGTTGATTCCGATGATCTGATCGCCGCAGGGGCAATAAATGCGATCCTGGCAGTGTTGCAAAAAAATCCGGTGGATTATCTGGCAATAAATTTGGAAAAGATCGCTCCCGGGTCTACAATAAAACCAATAAATAAGATCACTTATAAAAAACTTTCGCCGGGAAAACTTTTTTCAGATATAATAGCTCACACCGGCAAACACAGTGCTTGGTGCAACATTGTCAAACGCCAACTGACTTCAGATCATCCGATGCAAAAAACCGGGTTTAAAATTGCCGAAGATTATGTTATGCATTGCCGCTGGTCGATTTTTGCAGAAAGTGCCGCAGTTCTTGAAAACCCGGTTTACGGTTATGTAATGCGTCCGCAAAGTGCAATAAATCAAAGCTGTAATTTCCAAATAATGGTGTCAGTCAAAGAGGCTATGCAATATTTGCAAAAGTTTGCAGCAACCTTACCGCCTGATAAAAAATATATTTTCCTTAACGGTCTGCATAATACGATGGTAAAGATGCGCATGCTGTTTTTTATAGACATACTGAACAATCATGCGAAAGCCCAATTCAATGACTTGATGCAATACCAGATCGAGGCAAAATATTCGTTGATCAAAAATATCTGGGCTCTGCCTTTAGAGTTACAGCCAATCATGTTCTGCGACTATTTCAAATGCTACGGGTTGATGCGATGTTATACATTAATGGCAAAAATGTTGTTGCGGCTTTTGCGTAAAGGACAACCATGACCCTTCGGTTTGAAAATTGCAAATGTTATACAGTCGGTTGTAAAAATATACTCTCGTTTTATAATATTTGCAGTAGAAAAATCAATAGGGAAATATTTTTGAAAGAATGATTAAAGAGGTTTGATATGATAAAAGTTTCGGTGTGTGTGCCGGTTTATGGCGTGGAAAAATATATTGAACGCTTTGCCAGAAGTCTGTTTGAACAAACACTTGCAGATGATGTGGAATTTCTCTTTATCAACGACTGTACCAAAGATAAAAGTATTGAGATTTTGCGTAATGTTTCTGCGGATTATCCCAACCGGCAATCGCAGATCCGTATTGTTGAACACCAACAGAACAGAGGGGTAAGTATAACTCGTAATACCGCCCTTGACAATGCCCGGGGTGAATTTATTTTTTTCGCTGATCCCGATGATTTTTTAATGCCCGGAGCTTTGGAAAAAATTCTGGAAACCGCCCAATCAAACAATGCTGACTATGTTACCGCTGGCATGTGTGTTCAATACGATGACCATAAAGAGTATCCGCAACCGTTGGCTTACGATCGCAAAGCGGATTTTCTGGCAGATATGCTGGCACGGAAAATTCCTTGCAGTATTTGGAACAACCTTATCCGGAAAACCCTGTTTACAGCAAACAATATAATGTTTCCCGAAACGCTCAATATGGGCGAAGACCTTTCGGTCACCCCCAGATTGATACACTTTGCAGAAAAGGTCGCCTTTTGTCCGGAAGTACTCTATTGTTATTACCGCAGCAACGCCACAAGTTACTGCAACACTTCAAAATTGAAAAATTTGCAGGATATTACGCAAGCATACAATATTCTGCATGATTTCTTTTCAACAGCTCAACCACCTGCACCACCGGAACTGCTGCGTGCCATGCAGACAGGCAATTTTATTGAAATGTTGTGGATGGCGGCGGCCAATCTGGATCAGCTCCGGTGGCTGAAAAAAAATTTCAAGTGCCGGGTGTGGAAACTGGATAAAAGCCAATCAGCCAGGCTGAAAGTCGCCAATATTCTGTTTCAGCTGGGATTGCTGCGTACCATCGTATGGGGAACTGCCCTGCTCCGGCGGCTGCGTTAAATAAAAAAACAATGAGTTTTATCCATGAAGATCGGTTTTGTTATTGATAATGTTTATCAATTAGGCGGCGTGGAACGGGTCGCTTCGCTGCTTTGCGGCATTTTCTGCAATATTCTGCACCACGAAGTAACCCTTTACAGCTGTTTTACCCGCCCCGGCGAGGGGGAAAGTGCCTTTGATTACCCTGATAATGTCAAAATAGTCCATCTGTCGGAAAAACTTGCTCCGGAATCGTGGCTGGTCAAAAGTTCTTTTTCGCAAAAAACTTTCCTCAAATTCAGGATTTTAAGCGAGCTGAAAAAACATTGTCAAAATTCTGCACCGGATATTCTTATTTCTACCGTGTGCTGGTGCAACTGTTTTCTGCCGTTTTATAAAAATTCCGCTAAAAATATTGCTTGCGAACACGGCTCTTTTGCTGCGATCCCGCTGCCCTACCGTTGGGCAAGTCGGCTCTTTTTCCGCTTTTCTGATGCGGTGGTGCTGCTCACTGAAGGCAATGCGGCAAATTATAGCTTTGTCAAGCCGGAAAAACGCTTTGTCATACCCAATATGTTGTCATTTGTACCTGAACAAGTCAGCACCTGTACTGCCAAACGGATCTTAACGCTGACCCGCTTTACCCACGAAAAAGGCAACGATATACTCCTGGAGATCGCCGCCAAATTAAAAAAAATCCTCCCCGATTGGCAAATCGATCTCTTCGGTGCCGGTGCCGATGAAGCAATGCTGAAAGCCCGGGCGAATGAGCTGGAGTTGAACGGGTTTCTCAATTTTCACGCCCCGACTGCCAATGCGCAGCAGGAGCTGTTGAATTCTTCGATATATATACTCTATTCCCGCAGTGAAGGCTTGCCCATGGTTTTGCTGGAAGCTCAAGCCTGCGGCGTACCAGCTGTATCGTTTGCTTGCGGGCACGGCCCCGGTGCGATCATCAGCGACCATGAAAACGGTATGCTGGTTCCACCCGAAAATATTGATGAATTTGTTCAAGCTGTAACCACCCTTGCCAACGACGAAGCTCTGCGGAAAAAGTTCGGTGCTGCCGCCAAGCTCAACAGCCAGCGATTTTCGCCTGAAAAAATCGCCGGACTCTGGCAAACTTTGTTTGAAAAACTGATGACACCCTGACCATTTTTTAAGCTTTTATCCTGCCGGCAAATAAAAATCTCCATTGAATTTTGCAAATAATTTGCATTTCTCTAACGAGATATTATATCGGGTCACCCAATAGTCATAATCTGTCGTCTGGTTGACCGTTGTTGGCGGCTTGCTGCATTTTTGCCGGATACCAGTATTCACGGAAGCACCATGGAGCAGAGTCTATGCGGTCACGGCGGATTATGTAGGGAAAATTCTGCATCAGGTAGCTGTAACTGACTCCGCCATCCAGCAGCTCCACCAGGCGTTTGGCATCTTTATAATTCAAGGAGCCTTTGCCGTTCCTTGCCGGGAGTTTTCCGGCAGCCGGACCGTATGATTTATGCCAAATTTTGGCTGCCTGAAACTTCACTTTTTGTCCCGATACATATTCTTCCTTTTGGGGATTGCGCCACAAGTGTTCGATAAGTGCTTTGCGGGCAAAGGCTTCGGCTTGAAAACTATCCATACCTTCAGCTACTTTTGCTTCCACAATGCTGTTCCACGCCGCCGCTTCGTGCAATGCCATAAAGCGGTGTCCGTGACCGCTTTGGCGGTATTCATCGCTCCACAACAAATTCACCAGTTCGGCAGAAAGTTCAAACTGGTTGACCCGGCAGTGCAGCTCCCGGAGCATCAAATCTTTGAGCCGGCTTTCCCACGAAGGATCTTGGGAAAGCAGCCGGATATTGTTTTTGCGGTGCACTGAATGGGTCATTTCGTGAACCACTACGCTGGCACAGAGGATCAGATTGTGCAACTTTACATGTTTGCACTTACCCTTGAGAAAATTGGAATTGAGTTTTATCACCCCCGGCGAGTAAGTACCCCAAGTGGAATCTTTGGCAAACTTGACAAACTGAAATGCAAAATCAAACCGTTCTTCCAGCTGGGCTATAACCTTTTTGCCGATGGCAGAATTTTCCACATTATCCAGCACTTTACTCAAAAACTGCCGTTCTTCCGGCGAAAGTTTGGAGTTTTGCAGACACTCCTGCAAACTTTTATAGTAAACGGTTTTCCGGTGAGCGTGCTGATGGATATGTTTCCGGCAGGGAGTTCGGTGGCGGGAATAATTGTGTTCAGCCGCCGCAAGATCATTGACAGTGACTCCAACGCTCAAGGCGGCAAACAATACAGTTATTATACGGAAAAATACCATGAAAAACCCCTTTGAAAAAAATCATATCGAAATATAACATAGATAATGCACAATGCAAGTTGTGCAAACTTGATTCTGTTGACTATATTCAAAAATACCGGATCGCTGCCGGGAAGGTTGCACAGTTGATATTGCAAGCGTTCTATCTATCTGATAAAAAGATGTTTCAAACGATTTTGCAATTTGTATATCCTTAATTAAAAGCAACTTATCAAAGTGATGTATATCGGTTATTTACAAAAAAGTTGATTTACTGCACTTGACAAGAAAATATAGTTGCTATATAGTAATCACTCAAAACCGGAGGATTTCTATTGTATGCGTTTAAGTGATTTGCCGATAATCAATCCGGCGAATGCAAATCAACCCAAATATCTGCAAATAGCCGCAGTGCTGGAAGAGTATTTGCAGCGCGCCAACCTTGCTGAAGGCGAACGGTTCTTTTCGGATCGGATGCTGGCACAGCGTTTTTCCACTACATCCGTAACGGTATCGCACAGCTTGAACCATCTGGTAAGCAAGGGGTTGCTTTGCCGCCGCCGGGGGTCGGGCACTTATGTCGGCAAGCGGGTACCGGCTCGCAACAGCCGTTTGCGTATCGGTATAATCTGCCACGAAATAATCGCTCCGGACGAGTGCTATGTAACGCCGGTACTGCGTAAATTCAGCGAGTTTTTTGATAAATGCAACTGCGAAGCGATCTCCTTTAAAGGCGAGCCGGAGGATTGGCGGCGTTTGATCAGCGAGTATGACCTTGCCGGAGTGATGATCTTTGTACCCAAAGGGGATTTCAAAAATGAGCTTATCAAGCTGCGGCAGGAAGCTGTTCCGGCAGTTTCCATAGGGTACGCCATGCCGGAACTTCCAGGTGTATCCTTTGGTACGGATCATGGGGCAACCATCAGAAAAGCCGTGGAACACCTTTACACGCTCGGCCACCGAAAAATTGCGGTCATTTACAGTAAAGAGCAAGCCTCCGGCGAAGTTTTTGAGCGTAATTACCGTCAGGCAATGTGGGATTTTCAACTGCCGGCACACCCGGCGTGGAGCATAGATTCAGCGTGGGAAAACAGCCGCGATATAGAAAAATCCGCCGAACGGTTCTGGCAGATATTCAGCGAGTTGCGGCAACAGAACGATTTGCCCACCGCACTGCTGGTGACCAATGTGCTGGATGCCGCACCGCTTTACTGCATGGCAAAAAAGTACAAGTTGAATATTCCCGGCGATTTATCGCTTATAGCGTTTGACGACCCGCTGTTTTCTTCCCAGCTGGAGCCGCCGCTGACCGTTATCGGGCAGGATCTGGATAATATAGCGTTGAATGCGGCAACCACACTGCTGGCAATGATCGAAGGCAGAGATATTTCAGAAACAATCATATATAAACAACCGGAGTTGATCCAGCGCGGTTCCGTCCGCAAGATCGACTGCTAACTCAGTTTGGAGGTAAAAACAATGTTTAAGTGGAAACGATTTTTAACAATTGCGGCTGCTTGTGCGGCAGTCGGCTCACTCGTTGCTGCCCCGGCAACCGAAGAAGAGATGTTTCAGCAATTTGAGAGGATCAAAAACAAAAAAGTGCTGCTCTGTCAGGCATGGACCGACCGCACACCGGATGTGGTCGTAAAAAATATGGATTTTCTCAAACAATACTTTGACGGCATATTTGTTGAAATCTACGGCAGAGGTCATAAGGACCCCAAAGGCGAAACCGCCAGCAGCCGCCGTGCTTTGCAGAAAGATTTTGAGTTCAAATATGAGTGGTTCGCAGGAGAAGTACCCAAGATAAAGCAGTTCACCTCCAACGGCCTCAAAGAGAGCTTCATCGGTACCTGCGTGCGGTATGGCGATCTGGACTGGTTCAACGATGAGCATTGGCGTATTGCCTGCAACAACTTTGGCGTGATGGCAAAAATCGCTAAAGAAGGGGGCATGAAAGGTATTGCGTTTGATGCAGAAATGTATGCCTTCAAGCAGTTCAACTACCAGCCCTACTGCGGCAAGAGCCGCCACCAGATCTGGATGAAAGCCCGGGAGCGGGGCAAACAGTGGATAACGGAAGTACAGAAAAACTACCCCGGGATCACGATTTTCTGCTTGTTCCTGCACTCTTTGAACTACGAACTTTTGGGTACTGCCGACAACAACGCTTACGCTCAAGGCAATCTGTTTGTGGCATTTTTCAACGGTATGCTCGACGGTCTTGACCCGGCAACCAGATTGATCGAAGGCAACGAGTATTACACCTACCGTGCCAAGAGCCGCCGCCATTTTGACTACGCTCTGGCACAGGAACGGATGCTGTTCAACAGTCAGGTGCTGCCGGAAAACCGTACCAAAGCCAAGGCACAGATCGCTTACGCTCCGGCAATTTACATGGATGCCTATTTTGCTGAACCCAAAAAGATGAGTGCCTTCCACCGGACGATCTACGATATAATGACTCCCGGACTGGCGTGGAACGATCCCAAGCGTATGGAGGCATTTTACCGCAACTTTGCCGATGCGGTACGCTCCAGCGACGAATATGTATGGCTCTATCAGGAAAAAGTGCGCTATTTCGGGCGGGATAAAAAGTATATCGACAACCAACTTATGCAGGAAGTCTTTCCCCAACTCCTGCCCTACATCAAGGCGGCAAAATCCCCTGCCACGCTGGAAAAATACTGGCTGGAACGGGTCAAAGCCGAAAAAGTACCCAATCTTGTCAAAGGCGGGGATTTTGAAAGCGATGCCTACAAAAAATGGTATTTCTGGCAGCGTACCAAAAATAAGCACAAGGAGAGCGGTTTCTTTATTGCTCCCGGTATGGGCGTAAACAAATCCCGGTGCATGGTTGCCAAAAATCTGGGCAAATCCGGTGGCTCGTTCTTTGTAAAAAATATCAAAGTCAAACCCAACACCCAATATATGCTTTACGGTAAAATCAAGCGTACCGAAGCCGGTTACGGAGCTCTTTCCATAATGTTCCAGCAGGGCAATGCGTGGGATTACAACACCTTTACGCCCCTTATCAAGATAGCTCCCCGCACCATGAAAGCCGGAGAATTTGAGGAAGTTATCGGCATATTCACCATGCCCGAATATATCAACACCGTGGGTGTGGCGATCGGCACCGGCGAACAACGCAACCGCCACGATTTCATCTACTTTGACGAAATCGGGCTTTACGAACTGCCCAGCAGATGAATGGGAGTGTTACAATGAAAAAAAGCTCTTTTACTTTGATCGAACTGTTAGTAGTGATCGCCATCATTGCCATTCTGGCAGCCATGCTTCTGCCTGCCCTTTCCGCCGCCCGGATGCGTGCCAAAGACTCGGCTTGCAAAAGCACCCTTAAACAAATGGGCACTGCCACCTTGCTTTATTGCGACGACAACAAAGAGTGGATACCGCTGGCCAACGGCTCCACCAATTTTGCCGCTTACGGCTGGCAATATCTCATTGCTCCTTACATGTCGGGCTTTCAGACCAAAAATGCCACCGATGATCTGTTTGCCAGCCGTAGTCACCTTTTTCTCTGCCCCGGCGAAGCCAGACCCATCAATTACAGCGGTCATAAAGTTGGCGTAGACTACAAGTGGAGCCACTACACTGTAAACTGCTATTTGTGCGGAAAAAAATCATTTGCCGAAAAAAATGCCGGAAAAGTCCGCACTTTAGGCGAGATCGAAGATGCCAGCAAAGCGATCTATCTATTGGACAACGAAAATACTGCTGAAAACGGCATCATCTACTCCAGTTACGCCTCCTATCGCCACAGTGGCAACAGCCGTACCGATTTGAGTGCAGCTATCAAAGACAGCGATATGACTAATGTCCTTTACATCGGCGGCAATGTGGAAAGCCGCAACTATGCTTCGATCAAAGCGTGGAATTATCTGGTGGTGGGCTTTGACTACACCAAAGGTGCCGATGCTCCGTAATAATGCAGCCCCAACAAGATCTACCGGGAGTTTTCCCGGTATTTTTTGGGCGGGTCGTGGCGGTATTTTTTGAAGATCCTTGAAAAATAAAACTCATCTTCAAAGCCGCATTCGTGGGCGATTTCCCGGACAGTTAGATTGCTGCCGCTTAAAAGTGCCGCCGCCTTTTCCAGCCGTGCCGCCAATAAAAATGCCCCCGGCGGCACCTGAAAGAACTGCTCAAACAATCTGCGGAAATGAGCGTAGCTTACAGAAAGTTTCCGTGCCTCTTTCTCAAAATCCCAATGCAGTTCCGGCCGCGAGCTGATTTTTTCCGTTAAATGCGAAAACGCCTGAAACCGCTCGTCCGCCCGATGTCCGCCTGATGTGTCAACAGCTTGCATCATCAGCAGCAGTTCTTCCAGCGCCAACACCGCATGGGCGTGGTTTTCCGGCGAATAAGGCAGCATGAGCAATGTGCGTATGGAACGCATTTTCCGCATGAATTTATCCGGCTCGTTAAGGTGTATAAGGGCATTAGTGCTGCGTTCGACCAGCAAGCCGCCTGCCAGATAACGCTGCACCCGCTCGCCCTTGAAACATATATAGATCTTGTCTTCGATCCCCTCCTCCGGGTCGGCGGCACCGTAAACAAAACTCATTCCGGGAGCGGTCACAAATACACATGCATCACGGGTGTACTCGATATTATCGTTGACTTTAAGCATGAAATGCCCCCGGCGGCTGAACTGCAATCCCCAGTAATCAAAATCATCCCGCCGGGTCACCGTTGATGAGCGGCGCAAGTCCCCATGACAGACAAACTCTATATCAGAAAAATAGTCTATGCTCATAAAATCCATGCTTTCGCATAAAAAATCTATTTGATAAATTAAAAAAGTGGTCTATATTAAGATAGTTTACATTGATTTTTATGTCAAATATAAAAAACCAAAAAATCCATTTTTTAACCGGCAGCGGGTTTCATTCCGATAAGTTTCGGAGAAAAACGCTGCTGAAAATGAAAGGCTTTTGATTATGAGCGAAAAAGTAAAAGTTGGTATCTGGGGTCTGGGTCGTGCCGGAGGCGGTATGCACATGCGGGAAATCGAAGCAAACAAAGACATTCTGGAAATCGTCGCCGTTTGCGATACTGATGCCGAGCGTGCCGAAAGTTTCGGCAAAAAACTCAATGTGCCGTTTTACAGCGATCCGGCAAAGTTCCTTGCCGACAAAAACATCCAGCTGGTTTCGGTAGCCACTTTCTCGCTGGATCACATCCGCCACACCCGTCAGGCGCTGGAAGCCGGGTTCTGTGCTTACATCGAAAAACCCATCGCCGCCAGCCGTGCCGAAGCTGAAGAACTCGTGGAACTGGATAAAAAATATCCCGGCAAGCTCTTTGTCCGTCAGAACCGCCGTTTTGAAACCTGTTTCCAGCATGTGCGGGAAATCATCGACTCGGGTATTCTGGGCAAAGTCCACACCATCAAACTCTGCCGCAACGCTTTCAGCCGCCGCGACGATTGGCAGACCTTGCTTGCCAACAACGGTGGTCAGCTCAACAACTGGGGGCCGCACCTCATCGACCACGCTTTGCAGTTTTTGAAATACGAAGTCAAATCCGTCTGGAGCGAACTCAAACTCATCGCTGCCCAGGGCGACGCCGAAGACTGCGTGAAGATCATCATGCAGGGCAAAGACGGCTTGACTGTGGATATTGAAATTTTCGGCGGCAACGCTCTGCCCGACAATATCTACGAAGTCTACGGCAGCCGCGGGGCCCTGCTCGTTGAAACCGAAGATGACATCAAACTGCGCTATATCGAACCGGATTACGAACTCAAACCCTATCCGGTGAACACCGGTCATCCGGCGGGCTTCAAGTTTGCCGACAACGCCGATATACCCTGGCGGCGTACTACCATTATGGTAGAACCCAAACTCAAGGTGGATATGAACAGCTGCTACCGCTATGTAGCCGAAAGCATCCGTGACGGCAAAGAATACCCCATCAAGCTTGCCGAAGCTCTCGCCGTAGTGGAAATCTGCGACATCGTCAAAAGCCAGAGTGCGTTCTACAATAAGGAACTTGCCAAATGAAGAAATCTCAAATCGCAACCCAGTGCTACACACTGCGTGACTTCATGCACACTCCCGGCGGTGTAGACCGCGCCTTTGCCAAACTGCGGGCAATCGGTTTTGAGGCCGTGCAGATCTCCGGCGTGCCGGTGGCTCCTGCCGAAGTCAAGAAGTACGCCGACCTCAACGGCATGACCATTTGTGCCACCCACGAAGGCGGCGACGCTATTCTCAACAATATTGATGCAGTTATCGAAAAGCTCAATTTGTACAACTGCCGCCATACCGCTTTCCCCTGCCCCTTTGAAAAGCAGGTGATAGATATGGGTATGACCCTTGACCTTGCCAAAGCTCTGGAAGCCGCCGCAATCAAGATGGAAGCAGCGGGCAAATGCTTGAGCTATCACAACCACAATATCGAATTCCGCAAGATCGACGGCAAACGCATTTTCGACATCATTCTGGAAAATGCCCCCACCATGAAGGCTGAAATCGACACCTACTGGGTACAGATGGGCGGCTGCGATCCGGTGGAATATGTGGAAAAATATGCCGGACGGCAGGAAATCTTCCACCTGAAGGATTTCGGTGTGGTCTATCCCCGGAACTCCATCATGGTACCCGTGGGCAGCGGAAACCTTAACTGGAACAAGATCCTGCCCGCCGCCGAAGCCGGTGGTGTGGAGTGGTTCATCATCGAACAGGATCAGTGCCAGAAAGATCCCTTTGATTCGCTGAAAGACAGCTTCAATTACCTGATGAAAAACTTCGTCAAGTAATCAGCAGCCAATACAGCGGAAAAACCGTCACATATCGGTTTTTTCCGCCGGTATACTCTGAAAGCTATTGCCGGGGTGTTGCAGAATTTTCAAGTTTTGCAGCACCCCGCATTTTTTTATACAGTCATAAAAAATATTACCGCAATAGAGTATATGTTTTGCCGGTAACTATGCAGAAAGATTGCTCCGGCGGATTTTTCCTTGTTGCTTAAACATTGCGTTTTTGTTGGTTGCGGTAGGTAACTGGGGTTATGTTGTGGATTTTTTTGAAGCTCCGCACAAAATAATTGCTGCCGGTAAAACCGCAATTCTGGGCAATCTCTTTGATGGCAAGGTCGGTGTTCAAAAGCAGTTTTTCGGCGTATTCCAGCTGATAAGAGAGTTTCAGTTCCGAAAAACTCATCCCCGAATATTTCCGGCACAGATTTGATACATAGTTGGGCGTTATCTGAAAAACCTTTGCCACCTGCTCCCGGCTGACACCGTCGCAGCAGTTAGTGTGGATAAAGTTGCAGATCCGGCTCCAGCGTTTGGAAACATGCACCGGCGACGGTGCCGCATCATCTCCGGCGATCTCCTTTAAAGTAAGACGCAAAAGCGGCATCAGCAGTTCACCGGCAATATCATCGCAATCTTGCTCATGGAGTTTATACAATGTATCGAGCAACTGCATACCCGCTGCCGACAGGGGCTTGGAGGTGTGATAAAATATATCCCGCATGGTCGGCGGCTTGTGTATACCGTCAAAGTCGATGCACATAGCTCTTATGTGGGTGGGAAAATAGCTGAACGAATAACTTACAGTGGGGTTCCCCGGTCCGCTGTAACTCCACAGATAGCTTTGGGCAGAACTGAAAATTATTGCAGGTTTTGGTACCTCGCAAGTTAAAAACTGATCGTCTTTACTGTATTTTAAATAAGTTTTACCCTCCAGCATTATCAGCAAGCGATCCACATGATGCATATTAGCTTGCCGGGGAGCATCAAAAAACACCCGCTTATCGGCAATATCAAAATCAAAAATCTTCTGACAACTCTCCAGCAAGCCGGTACGGGAAACTTGAAAACGATCCATTTTATTATATTTCTGCTATAAAAAATATATTATTTTTGATTGAATTTTACAATAGTGCTATAAAGTGTATATTGCAAATCTTGTAACGAAAATTTTTTCATATATATTTATCCGGAGAAAGGGAATTTGAAATCAACTCTGTAAACAGTATATCGTAAAGGACTATGGTTATGAAAGAACGATTTTTCACCTTGATCGAACTGCTGGTCGTGATCGCCATTATTGCCATTCTGGCGGCAATGCTGCTGCCCGCATTATCGGCAGCCCGGGAACGGGCAAGAAGTTCAAACTGTGTAGGCAATCTGAAACAGATCGGACTGGCATTAAGCATGTATGCCGATGACAACAATGGTCATCTGGTAAAATATCAGGAGAAAAATTATAAGAACAGCAACGGCAATACAATATCTTACGGGCATTGGGGTTTTTTGTTGACCGATAAAGGCTATATGCCCGGCGATCCGGATAAAGCTTCGCAAGCATTTTTCTGCCTTTCTTCGCCCAACTTGCCGCCCCGCAATGTAACCGCAAAAGATTTTCCCAACTACGGACTCAACGAAAATCTGGTTCGTGAAGCCGCTCCGACTACAAGCTGGGGCAAACGGGCGGTTACCAATATTTACACCCTTGCCAATCCTCAACGGATGGCGGCAGTGGCAGATGCCGGTACTTCTGATAAAGAAACTGGTAAAGGTGAAGTCCGTTCCGATTATGTCATGGGGGTACCCGGCAGTTATTGGAGCAGTGCTGTAAACTTTGATTATACTTCGGATACTCCATGGGGTGTATCGCTGGTGCGTCATGGTGAACGGGCAAATATGCTTTTTGCCGATTGGCATGTGGACAGTATAACCCGCAAAAGTCTGCCGGAAGATATTACGGCATTTCCGTCGCCATACCCCTATGATGTTGCATTCTTAAAGCAGCATGATCAAAATTAAGAAATTTGTTTTAAGATAAATCGAGGATATTTTAATGAAAATGAAGAAGATTTTATTGTTTCTGACCGTACTGCTTTGTTTTTCAGCAGCAGTTCCCGGTGCCGAAAACAAGTTCGTTTCCGGCATGACCGCCCGACCGGAGGCGTTGAAAGTTTTTTCCATGCCCAAACCGGTAACGCTGGACAGTTTCCGGCGTTATCTGGATGCCACCGCGCTGGGGTTGAACATTTTTGAGCTGACACCCGCCACCGGCAGCATGGCTGTTGTCTGGCAGGATGGCTCTATGATCAAAGCAGTTTACCGCAACAGCCAGTGGCAGATATTTTTCAAAGACCCCAAGATGGCGGAGCTGAAGCAAGTTGAAGTTATCAAATCTGCCAATCTTACTGCGGCTTTTCACGGTACGGGCTTTATATTCCGCACGCCGGAAAATAAAGATATACATGTTTACGGCGGCTTTACCGCTGCGGGGGCAAAGCTCTATTTACCCGAAAATATAAAAACTCCGGCGATCCGGCAGCTGGAAATCATCAATAACGCTCTGTTGTGGTGCGTTACCGAAGAAGTCGCCTGGGAGTATGAGCGTGCCAAAAAGATTTATCGTGATAATACAAACGAACTTAAAAAGAACTCTGCCACCGCCCGGATGCTCTGGAGCTGGAGCCAGCGTTTGCGGCAGGCGGAAAACAGCTTTGCCAAGCTCAAGAATGAAGTTATCAATGAAAGCGAAAATTTTGTACCGCCCCTCGCCAGTGACCCTTTGATGCGTGACCGCTACAACTGGCTGGTGTGGCTGGCGGTGCGTATGCCGCACTTATCCAACTATTTCAGCGGCTGGACACGGGATGTATGGTACACCAAATCGCTGGGTCGGGGAGAACTTACGGATTCGTTGCTGTTGAGCCGCAAGCTCAAAAATATTGTTTCCCGGGTTCGCAGAGTCAACAAATGTGCTTTCAATGAAGCGTACAACTTCAAAGGTATCCTTGCGGGCGGATTTCTTCACAGTATGAGCGAAGTTCTTCCCCAAGGCGGCTTGCTTACACCCCTTAAAACCACCGCCAATTTGCGTGCCGCCCGGGGCGAAGGCGAAAGCACGCTGCTGGTGCTGACCAGTGCCGGAGAAGCCTTGAAAGATCTTTCTGTAACCATTACAGCCGATACCCCCGATGCCCCGGTTGCCACGCTGGAACGGCTGGAGTACATAAATCTTTTGGAAAGCCCCATCTTGCAGCTGCCGCTGGCTCCCGAGGGCAACAGCAATTATTTTGATGTTTGTCTGCCCCTTGCCAACGGCGAAAAGTTCAACCTTGCCCAACAGAGCAATCAGCCAATTCTGGTATCTTTGCAAAGCCGCAACGACACTCCTGCCGGGGTATACAACTACACGATTTCGGTAAAACTGGGCAGCAAAAATGTTATGCAAATGCCCCTTTCGCTTAAAGTCGAAAAGTTTGCTCTGGGCAACCGTCTGCCCAGTTTGCCGGGGTTGCGGCCGGACAACATCAGCCGCTGGTACTCCAACGAAAAAACTGCCGCCCAAGCCCGGCGTAATTTGATTGACGCCATGCTGCGTTTCCGCATGGAGCCCTTAAACCTCTACCGCACCAGTCCTTTAAAAGAAGATTTATCTTATACCATAAAAAAAGGTGTAAACAGCATTTTGCTGGACGGCAGTCTGGAACGCTTCGGCGATCCCCGAGCTGATATGATCAAAAAAATGGAGTTTTACGGCAGCTGCGACGGCAAGACCTTCGAGCGGGTTCCCGCCAAATTCCAATGGGTCCGCCGCAACCCGCAAGATCCCCTTTCGCCAACAGATATGCAAATAACGCCCCAAGCGGATACCGCCCAATACAAATATTGCAAAATTCATTACAATCAGGATAATTCCAAACACTACTCCCGCTATACTTTTATGCCCAACGGCACTTTGGGCAGCCGCAAACGCACCATGCTGGTCAACAATAAAGTTATGCTCAAAGAACTCCGTTTGATCCGGCCGGATACCCAAGTCGGCTCCAACGGCATGGAAAAATCCAAAAAGATCTACAACAACAACTTTGATGTGATCAACAAGATTTGCTACAAACCCTCGCTGATCTGGAAAAATGAAGTTGGCTCCATAAAGACACTTCTGCTCTACGATTACTGCCGGGAAACCCATCTGAAAGAGTTTCAGCAATATTACAACGAGGCTAAAAAATATGCCGGGAACAATCTGACCGTGTATTTTTACGGCTTTGATGAAGTTGGCGAGTACATGAATCCTTTGCTTTTGAACGCCATAAAGAACAGCCGTCAGGCATTTAAAAATGTCAAGATCGTTACCACCGCCCGGAATATCGAAGCTGATCCGGAGCTTTTCGACGCCATTGATTATCTTGCCCCTGCCAACGGCTACGCCAATACCCGGCGGAATATTTTCAACAGCCGTTATCACCGCATCCGCTACTGGACTTATGTGGGCGGCGGGGCGTATTACCCCTTCGGCAACTTTGAGCGGGTGGATCAGCCCATGATCTACGGCAGAGCCTTCTTCTGGAGTTTGATCGCTCTTGACCATGTGGAAGGCTGGCTCTATTGGTCGATCAACCACTGGTCGGGCAACATGCACCTTAAGGATATGAAGAATATGGATTGGAGTTTATGGAATTGCAATCACGGCAACGACAACGGCATGCAGGCACTTTTCTACCCTGGTAAAGATGGGGCGATCTATCCCTCGTGGCGGGCAACTGCCATGCGGGATGGCTTGGAAGATGCAGACCTGTTCCGCATGGCACGCGATCTGGCAAAAACGCCCGCCGACCGGGCGGAAGTTGAAGCCATCCGCAATGGCTTCGCCAAGTCCATGAGCGTATATTGCCGCGATGTGGAAGCAATGGAAAAACTCCGCACCAGACTTTACGACCTGTTGAACAAACTGGTCAAGCAGCCCAAAGTAACGCAAAAAGATTTCGGCAACTTAAATCACCATAAAAACACCATTTTTCATCCGGCGGTGGCGGTGCTGAAAGATGGCAGATACTTTGCCACTTTTCAGGAGATCAACAACTCCGATGTTTACTCCCAGCCCATGTATACAATAAGCAGCGATCAGGGCAAAAGCTGGAGCAAGCCGCAAGCGATCGAAGCATTCAAATCCACTCTGCTGGCCGACAACAGCGGCAGGATGGAAGGAGTTGCCGACCCCCGCCCTTTTGTGCTGCCCGACGGTTCGGTGGCGGTCATAGCGTGTGCCACATTCTATAAAGGCAACAACCTTTCAGTATTAAGCGGTGATAAATCCGCCCAACTTGCCACGCCGCTTGCCCGGAGTTTTTACACCATCTGGTCGCCGGAAAGCAACAAGTGGAGTCCCCGGCATACGCTGGAACTGCCCGGTGTAAAAACCAGCCGTTACAGTGCGGCATGTACCCAGATCGCCATCAGAGATGACGGCAGGATAATCGTGCCTGTGTATGTAGATATAAATGTAAAAGTCAGGCACGACAGCCCCATCCACCAGAGGCGTTTTGGCGTAATGACGGCTCTTTATGACTACAAAAACGGCAAGTTTGAGTTTGCCGGAAAAAGCCCGATTTTTACCATCCCCGTAAAGCGGGGCATGTGCGAACCCTCGGTAATCAAACTGGACAATTCCGGCTACGCCATGACCATCCGTGCCGAAGACCGCCATATGTATTGCACCACCAGCAAAGATGGTATAAACTGGAGCGAGCCCGTTCCGTGGCGTTGGCAGGAAAACAACCAACCGATCATAACCGACAGCACCCAGCAGCATTGGCTCAAACTGGGCAATAAGGTCTTTCTGGTCTACACCCGTTTTGACGGCAGCAACGGTGACTGCATGCGTTTCCGGGGGCCGCTTTACATGGCGCAAGCCGATCCGGCAAAAGCGAAACTTATCCATTCCAGCGAAGTGGTAGTCTTTCCCCGGGGCAAACAGGATGATGTGGAAGGTTTGCTGGGCAACTTTCATTGCACCCAAATCAATGAAAAAAGTGCATTGGTCAGCGATGCTTTATTGTTCCGCAAAAACATGGGCAAAGGCAAACCCCGGAAATTTTCAACTATTGTAAAAGCAGCTCAAATCAACTGAAGGAGTTAAACTATGAAAAAACTTATCATGTCGGTTGCAGCATTCGTATTTGCCGCAAGTGTTATCGGTGCCGAAAATCTGGTACAGAACGGTACCTTTGAACAGCTCGTTGCCGGAAAGCCCGCCGCGTGGATCGTTAAAAACACCACCGGCATAACCTTTTCCGGCGACGGCGCACCCGAAAGCGGATTTGTAAAATTCGATCTGGTCAAAGAGGGCAAAAAAGCTTCCGCAACCATCTGGCAAAGCATCAATAAGGTTGTAAAAAGCAACGCCCAATATAACTTGAGCTTCAAGCTCCGCACCAGCTCTTTCCGGGGCAATATCCGGGTGATCGCCATCAACGACGGCTGGCAGAAAGGCGCCGGACTTTCCGTAGGCGGCAGATTCCCCGCAGACTGGAAAGAATACAAAAAAGTTATCACCATGCCGGAATTTAAAAAAGATGCCCGGCTGCTCGTAATGATCACTGCCACCAAAGGCACAGTGGATGTGGCAGATATAAAACTTGAGCCGGTCAAGTAAACAGATCACAAAATATATTAAAATTAGCATTGCAAGACCTTCTCCAAGTTTGCAATGCTGATTTTTTGTTCAAAATGAACAAAAATGGGGGTGTTGCAAAACTGTTGATGTCGTTTGCCAACAGCAACAAGGGCGGTCAGCCCCGCGAGCGGATGTGAGAGCAGTTTGCAGGATAAATTCCTGCAAACCCGAGGCAGCATGCTGCGAGGTCGAACGGAGTCGAGCTAAGCCATCCGGCGTTTG
>JAZMZK010000076.1:0-51256 GCA_045585955.1 Victivallaceae bacterium | reverse complement strand
AAAAAGCTCCCCGTTTGCAGGCAGTGCAGTGCGAAGTAAATCTGGAACGCAACGCTTTGCCGGTCAAAGCTGTGACCGAAGCCTTTGACAAACTTTTCAAATAAGGATAACACTATGAACAATGTACCTTTAACCTTTCTGATGCCCTATATTGAAGACGAAAAAAACCGTAAAGTCCTCTGGAGCGAATGTGCCGCCAACGGCATTGAAAATGTCGTATTGCGTGAAGACCTCATAAGCTCCATAAAGTTAGATCCGGCAAGAGCAAAAGTCTATCAGAACGAATTGAACGCTGCCGGGCTGAAGTTCGTCGATGCCCACGCCCCCTTTGGTGCGGCGGTGGATATGAACAATTTTGACGACTCCGGTTTGCTGGCACTCAACCACATACTGCATTTGCATATAGCAGCTTTGATGGGGGTAAAAACCATAACCATCCATATCGGCAACGACTCCAATCTGCCGGGTGTATCTGTTGCACAGCAGCAGGACAACATCTGCCGGATGCTGGATAAACTTCTGCCGGAAGCCGAAAAGCTGGATGTGGCGATCGCTATTGAAAATATCTGGGTACCGGTAAATACACCGGAAAATCTGTGGGTGATAAAAAAGCGTTTCCCCACCCCTTATTTAGGGTTCTGTTACGACTCGGGACATGCAAACCTTATGAGCCGCACCCACGGCAGTAGCCAAACCAATTCCGCCGCCCGTACTTACTGGGAAAAATGCAACGCCGGAGTTCCTGCATGGGACGATGATATTCTGGAAAAAATGCTGCCGGAACTCATCAACTGCCACCTCCACGATAATATGGGCGATATCGACGATCACAATCTGCCGGGCAACGGCAACATCGACTGGCAGAAAACTGTTGCACTGCTGAAAAAAGCCCCCCGCATAAAAGCCATCCAAAGCGAAGTTATCATTGAACGCAACGCAATAGCGGTAAAAGATGTTGCAACGAAATTCAATGAGCTTTTCAACTGAAGAAAGCAACATGTAAAAAAGGGCAGCTGCGTTGCAACAGCTGCCCTTTTACTTTATCAAGTGGTCATTTTATTGTTTGGCTTCTTCCTTTTCCGCCTCGGCTTTAGCCTCGGCTTCGGAGAATTTGGCTTTGTCGGCAAGCGATACATTGCCTTCCACTGCCCCGTTATCCAGCGGGTCAACGGTGCGTTTTTCCAAATCCCGGAACAGGCGGTACATATCTATCACCCCGCCGATGCCGAACCAGAAAGTGGAGATAAATGCCACGATCCCGGGGATCAGCAATGTGGTGATAAAGAAATAGTGTCCCCACCACTCTATGGGCCACGGCGTAACTGCATTCCAGATTATCACCAGAATAAATGCCAGGATAAACTTGTAGATAAAGCTGTAAATAAATACGCTCCAGGCAATCACCCGGTCAGAGCGGGTGTATTCAGGCGTGATGCCGATGAGTTTGCTGAAAATGGTCTTCCATGACCAGTGCATCTTCTCTTTCTTTTCGCCGTCGGTATTGTAGATACCCCGGTGGAGCATGCGGTCAAGGTTGAAGGGCTTCCGCTGGGTAGCCGCCGAAACTGCCACATAGATGATCAAAGTGATCATCATGGTCAGAAGATAAAGCTCGTAAGAGTTGATGGGGAACTTTACGGGGTCCATCTTCCAGACCACATAGGGGTTGAGCGGTGCCGAAACTGCTTCCAGAAATCTGCCAAGTGGTTCCACCCAGTTGTGTTTTGCCAGCCACGGGTAGACCACATCCGCCCAGTTGCGCTGCACAAAAATACTGCTGAACGACAAAAGCATGCCCGAAACCAGCGAAGCAAATGCCCCGGCAGTGTTCCCGAAACGGCTGTAAAGCCCGAAAATCATCACCGGCCCGCAGCCGCCCAGCCACATCATACACATCAAAGTAACAAACAAGTTGATGTAATCCAGCTGCGACATGAAGAAACTGCCGCACAAAAAGAACACCCCTACCCCGATGGATGCCCACCGCAACAGCCACATGTGCTGTTTGGGGGTGGGCTGTTTTTTCATCAAAGGCAGTATCACATCCTGCGTAAAGGTCAAACTGGCACTGAATATCCGGGTATCATCTGTGGAGATCATTGCCAGCACCAGCAGCAGACAGAACAACCCCATGATCACCGGCGGCAGCATTTCCCGCATGGCCGATGCCATCATCAGCTGATGATAAAGCGTGCGGTATTCCTGAAAGCGGGCGTTGCCTTCGGCTTCGCCTTCGTAGCTTTTAAATGCTTCGTGAGCGGCATTGAGTACCGGCGTATCCAGATTTTTTTCCTGCGAAAGCGGTGCATCTTTGCCGATATTGTGCACCTGTGCCGGTACACTGGCAATTCGCTGAACAAAGTCTGCACGCTTATCGGGTTGCACCAATTCCTGCGAAATATGTTCACTTAAAGCGATCTTGATCTTGCGGGCATCAGTAGCAAAACTCTTGTGATTCATCATCACAATAATACCGATGGCGACCAGAACATAAAAGAGCATGTTCAATGCACCACGCCAGGTACCCAGCAAACCGGCCATTTTCTGTTCGTGAGGCGATTTAGCTGCCGTACTGTAACCGGCACCGATCCAGCTGGCACGGTGAATAATGCTGGTAACGACTGCCAGAATGACCGTCAGCAAGTTGAAGTCCCGCAAATTGGATATGTCGTAGGGGTTGAGAAAACTTTCATCCGCCACCCGGTCGCTCATTACCGGCACGATATCCGTTGACCAGTTGAACTTCCACAAAATGAAGATCACAAAAATCACCATCAGCGGAAAAAGGAACATACCCTGCAATGCATCAGTGATCAAAAGCGAAAGCGTACCGCCGCAGCAGATAAGCGTGATCGCCAGTGTCAGACAAATCGTTACAATGATAACAAAAGTTGATACCTGCACACCGAAAATATTTACCGAATGAGGCAAGTCCAGAAAGTAGATAAAGAACCGCGCCGCAATCGCCGGCATGATCATATTGGCCAGCATTTCCGATACACTGCGCAAACACGACGCAAAAATACGGAACGGCCGGTTGTAACGCATTTCCAGAAACTGCCCCAGACTCATGGCCTTGGTTTCCCGGAACCGGTAAGTGCAGTACCCGAACAAACTTATGACCACCCCTAACGGCAGCAGGATATTGTTCCAGAATACCAGAGCAAAACCGGTTTTGTAATGCACTTCAACATACGCCGCCAGCCCGATAATGGAAAGAGCCGCCGCCACATCGCCAACGCTGATAACATATCGCCCTGCCACCCGACCGGCAGAGAGGAAGTCCGCTACACTGCGGACATATTTCATGGAGTAGATACCCACCCCCATAACAATAGCGGTCGGAATAATCAATATAAGCCAATCGCATAAAGTCATAATTATTGCTTCCTTTGATTTTATTCCCCGGAAGCAACGCTATGTGTTTTTCAGGAACTTTTGCCCAATTTGCGGGCCCGCCGTTTTTCCACCAGATTTTTTACCCCGATATAGGTTATGGGGGTCATTATTGCTGTAAGAATGGCTCCCCCGATGAAAAAAGCTATAGTCAAATGCCAGCCCAATGCAAAAAGTGAGTCAAAACTCTGTTTTGCCAACACATTTTCCATGGCAGATTTTATTTGTTCCCAGGATAAGTGACCGCCCATCAAGCGGTCACCCACATAACATTGCAGCGGATAAATGAAAAATACTGTAACATGATTGGTAAGCAGTGTACCCAGTGTAGCACCGATTTTGCTGCCCCGCATGATAAACGAAGCAGGTATGGAAATCAAAAGCTGGATACCGAATGGGAAAAAACATCCGCAAAACATACCGATCGCCCAACCGCGGGCTATATATTTGGCATCTGCCTTCTCGCGAAGTATCTTCGCGTACAGCCGCAAAATGGCTCTGCGTGAAAATATTTTTCCCAATTTCATACCAATACTCTCCTGTCAGTGAAAATCTTCACTTTTTCTTTTTACACGGTCACACCTTCTCTGCCGCCGCAGCGGAATGACCTTTCTTTTTTCTGAATTTATTGTAAAACACGATCACCGGCGATGCCACATACAAACTTGAGTAGCTGCCGACAATAATACCCAATGCAATAACCAGCATAAAGTCGCTGATGGCTATACCGCCAGATGCCAACATGACCGCCACCACCAGAAATGTGGTCAAACTGGTCAGCACGGTACGGCTCAAAGTCCGGTTCAAGCTCATATCCACAATGTTTTCAAAGCTCAACTCCGGATGCAGTTTGCGTTCTTCGCGGATACGGTCAAAGATCACGATGGTATCATTGATGGAGTAACCGATGATCGTCAGCAGACCCGCCACCACCGGCAAACTCATTTCCCGCCCGGTCAGCACAAAAACTCCCAGCGACAATATCACATCGTGCACCAATGCCAGAATCCCGGCACAGGCGTAATTGAACTCGTAACGCAGCGACACATAAACGATCATACCCAGAAATGCCAGCAAAAGCGAAATCACCGCATTGCGGGTCATTTCCACCCCGACCAGAGCACCGATCAAAGTAGCGGAACCATCTTTGAGTTTAAGCTCCGGATATTTTTGATTGAGCAGAGTTTGGATATGTTCGCCGATACCGGATGTACCGGCGGAAAATTTCTTTTCAAAGCCTTCCCGCAGAAGAATTTCCACCTTGCGGTTATCGCTTTGCGACGCACTGCTTTTGTAGGTAACTTTAGCAGGCAGAGCATTGGCTTGCAAAGTGCTTTCCATATCCGCAACCGGAATGCGTTCATTAAAAGAGTAGCTCAACAGCGTACCGCCGGTAAAGTCCACGCTCAACATATTTCTGTCCTTGACCGCAAACAAAACCAAGCTCAAAACGATCAATATCAGCGAAACAGGCACGGCGATCCGGCTCTGTTTCAGGAACGGGATGTTGGGCTTGCTGAAAAATTTCAGCATAGAAAGTTTCACATCCGGTTTGATCACCAGCAGCCAGTCAAACAAAACCCGGCTCATAAAGAGTGCTGTGAACAAACTGGCAATGATCCCGATAGCCAGACTGACGGCAAAACCCTTCACCGCACCGGTACCGAAATAGATAAGAATAAGTGCCACCACCAGAGTAGTCAAATTGCCGTCCAGCACCGCCGAATACGCCTGCTTGAAGCCATTGTTGATAACTGCCAGCGGGGATTTACCCTGCTCAAACTCTTCACGCATACGCTCAAAAACCAGCACATTGGCATCCACTGCCATACCTAAAGTAAGGATGATCCCGGCAATACCCGGCATGGTCATAGTTGCACCGAATGCCGCCATAGCTCCGAGGATCAGCACCACATTGGCAACCAATGCACAAACAGCAATACAACCTGCCAACCGGTAATATACTATCATAAATATCGCCAGCAGCACCAGTGCGATCAAGCCCGCCCGGATACCGTTGCTTACATTATCAGCCCCCAGCGTGGGGTCGGTATCGTAAACTGCCTGAATTTCCACCTGAAAGGGGAAACTGCCGCTGTTGAGTGCATCAGCAATATTGTTGGCTTCCTCCATGGAAAAGCGTCCGGTGATCTCCGCCTGACCTCCGGCGATCCGATCCTGGATGACCGGGGCACAGTAGAGTTTGCCATCCAGCACAATGGCGAGCTGACGCTTCACATTCTTTTCAGTAACAGTGGCAAACTGGGCGGCACCCTTGCTGTTGAATTTTAGAGAAATGGCAATCGAACCGTACTGGGTCTGCACCGCCTGTGCCCGGTCGACCGCATTACCGGTCATCTGGGGCCGTTTTTCCACGATATATACACTGCCGGAACTGTCCCGCTTGCCGGAAACCTCCCGCAAACGCTCATAGCCAATGGGCACAATGCCGTTATTGGCAACGATCTCGCTTGAACGGGGATGCACCAGCCGGAACTCCAGCTTGTTGCTCATACTGATAAGTTTTTGCAGTTTGTCTTTTTCGTCTTTAGATACGATAGGAGCTTTCAGCGAAAGAGCCGTAGAGGCAAAAGGAGCGATCTCGCTTTCAAAAATATTTTGCGATTCCAGCCGCTTACGCAGTGCTTCCATAGCCAGATCCCGGTATTCCCGGAAATTTTCTTTCAGCTTTTTCTGTGCTTCGTCGTAGCTCACCCCGCTTGCCGCCAGCGCCGCATAGTCGGGTTTAAGGTCAAGCACAAACTCCACACCGCCATTGAGGTCAAGCCCCAGACGGATGGAACTTGATGCCTTTTTCCGGATCATGCTGATAACTTCGGAATTGTCGAAGGCTTGCTCAAAAACCGTCAGTTCTTTCAACTCAATGCCTTGAGCATCCGCACTCTCCAATACAGCAGCTGCCGGATAAAGGTCGGCACGCTTCTGCTGGGCGGCTTTGGCTTGAACGATAACACTTTCCACCTTCTTTGAATCGGCATTTTCTTTAAGCGATCCGGTGAAGGTTTCGTAAAAATCCAGCGGCTTGAGTGGGTGAATAGCGCAGGCAAACACGGCGATCACACCCAATACCAGAAAAGTTCTGAGCCGTAAAAAATCTTTCATTAACAAATACTTTCCAACTTTGACTGATCAGCTCCGGCACCATTGCCGAACTGATCGGTTATACAATTTTTTTGCAAGCCGGGAAGTTTAACAACCGCAATATAACAACATCTTCCCGGCTTATCCAACAATAAAGTTCACGCCAAAGGTCCGGCACGAGATGGCAAAATCTTTTGCCACAGCCTGCGATAATATGTCAGTAAGGGCTGTTTGTGCCATAAAAAACTCTTGTCGGTTATCGTGGAAAATCCGTCAGGGCTCAACACTTCCACGGCATTGTGCTGGGGAGGGTTCATTGTCCGGAAATTATTGCGGTTATCCAGCCGCAGAGCCGCATTGGTCCGGCAGCAGTAATTCCAGCGGACAGCGGCTTCGTCATCGGATCTGTCGCCGGGGAAATCGGCAAGCTGCGAACTTTTCAGTGTAGAAGACTTCGGAGAAAATTCAACTTCCAGAGGCAAAGTTCCACAGAGAGTAAACAACGAGAAAAAAGCAAAAAAGAGTACAGAACAGCAGCAGATCTGCCGGAACAAATTTAGATTGTATCTGAACTCTTTAAGCATAGCTTTTCTGTTACCCTGTAAAAATTTATCTAATCAGGGTAATATAGCTTAAATAGTAAGCTTATGCAAAAAAAATCTGATTTTTTATCAGTTTTTACAGCGAATGATCAGCAACAAATTCGATGGCAGCAGCAAAAAGTTGACATGCTCTATGCAAAAATCCTCCAAACCAAGCTCTTTACAGATAGTTTTCAGGAGTTTTTTATCCAGCAAATTAAGGTTCTCTTCCTTGCTCAAATAGTCAAGTTTTAATAACCGCAACAACGCCCGATGCCACCTTTTCGGCAGCCAATGCAAAAATGGCAAATAAGTGTGGAATTCAAAAGGGTGATACCGGTTGGGCGTAGTCAGGAATACATACTTTTTGCTCACCCGGCAAGCCTCGGCAATAAACTTTTTCTGCCGCTCCAGACAGCCCACATGCTCCAGTACCGCCGAAGAAAAGACCAAGTCAAACTCATTATCCGCAAAAGGCAGATCACAGCCGTCACCCTGCACAAATTTCACCCCCGGAAAAATCTCTTCCAAAACTGAAGCATCCTGATCGCTTAACGCAGTAATGCGTTCTTTGTGCGGATAAAACCACTCAAAAAAGTTGGAATACGCCGCTTCGGCATCGGCAGTTACGCCCACATCCAGGATTTTTTCCATAGCTTCGAGGTCAATATTTTCAATCAATTTGGCGTATATTTTTTTCCGCACCCTGAACGCCATTTTTGCTCCGGGAGAATCGGGAGTGACCACGCTGGCTATTTGAGTATTTACTTGCATAAAATATTCCGTATTACTTTTTCAAAAGATTTCTGGCACAAGTCCTTGCTTGATTTATTATCTCTTTTTCGCCGGGGACAGTGCGGTTTTGCATCAAGACTTTTCCATTGCAGATAACTGTATCCACACAGCTTGAGTCTGCCGAGTAGACCAGATTGCTGACAGGATCGTGGTCGGCGATCATCATAGGTGTATCAAGGTCGATAAGCACCAGATCGGCTTTTTTGCCTTGAGCGATAACTCCCGCATCGATATTGAAGGCTTGGGCCCCGTTGCAAGTGGCACAATCAAAAATTTCGTTTACGCTGCAAGCTGTGGAGCTATTTTGCTCGTTTTTGGCACCCAGCGCACCGAATTTCATTTCGTCAAACATCGAAAGATTGTCACTGGAAGCACATCCGTCAGTACCCAATGTGATATTCACTCCGGCATCGGCAAGGCTCCGGAAGCGGAATTTGCCGCTGGAAAGTTTGTAGTTACTGCACGGATTATAAGATACCGAAACTTTGCGTTCAGCAAGAATTTCTATATCTTTATTGGAAAGATGCACAGCATGTGCCGCCACCGTTTTTTCTGTAAGCAAACCAAAAGTATCCAGATACTCCACCGGGCTCATCTTATGGAGAGCCTTACACTCTTCCACCTCGTAAGCGGTTTCGGATAAATGTATATGCACAAAAAGGTTTTCGCAAGCGGCTCTTTCGGCGATTTGCCGCAAAGTTTTTTCGTGAACCGTATAAATGGCGTGGGGAGCCAAGGTCAGAGTTATGCGGTCGGAATACGCCTGCCGGTCAGCCCAGAGTTGTTCGTTATCAAAAATATATTTGGAGCGTTTTTCCGGCAGCGTGGTATCAATGGCGATCATGCCGATCGCCGCCCGGACGCCCATTTCTTCGGCGGCACGGAGGGTTTCCGCCGGAAAAAAGTACATGTCATTAAAAAACACGCTGCCGGATTTGATCATTTCCAGAATAGCAAGTTTGCTGCCGATATAAACCGCTTCGGCAGTTAAATTATTTTCGGCTGGCCAGATATGTTTTTCCAGCCACTCCATAAGCTCCAGATTATCGGCGATCCCCCGCAAAAGGGTCATTGCTCCGTGGCAATGAGTATTGTAAAATGGCGGGATCAAAAGTTTGTTATATCCATCAATAACAGTGTCGAATCGACCTTCAATCACCGGAGCGATCCGGCTTATCCGGTCATTTTCGATCGCCACATCCACAATATTGCCGTTAAACAGCACCTGACTTATTTTTATACTCATAAAAGAAACCCTTCTCACAATCCTGCCGCCGCGAGTTCTTCGGCTATAATACCTTTGCTTTCAACGATCTGCCAATAGTTATCATGCACAAAATTATCGATTTTATTCAATCCAACGGAGTAGGATTTTTTCAGCAATTCCACTGCCGCCTGATTGTGCAATGCCATAGTTGGGTCGATATAACGCAGAAGGGTCGGTTCCGGCAATATAAAATTCAAAGGCTGTTTATCGTTGAGCATCCGTTCCAAAGGGATTCCTTTGCCCCACTCATCTTCCACGCCCATATTGACCATGATTTGTTTGCCTTCAAGCAGAATTTTTATGTAATCGTTATCCGCCAGTGCATCGGCTTTGCCCGTAGAGCTGACCACGCACCAGGCTTGCCGCAAGTGTTCCATGACCAGCTTGCGGTCAAAGCGGCTGACCAGTGTACCATTTACGCACTTTTCCACCACAGCGGGGTCATCCACCGCAACGACCTTGGCTCCGGCTCTTCCCGCATAAAAAACCACGCCGCGACCAACCTTGCCGCAGCCCATAACTACAATGTTTTTCCCGGCTACATCGTGCCCCAGAAACTCCATGGCACGGAGAAAACTCTCGCCAGTCCCCAGACAGGTTTCAATGGCTTTGATCCGGCTGTCGTCCACATTTATCACCGGCAAAACACTTCCGGCAAAGTGATAAGCTCCCGACCGGGTCAGCTCCACAAATCCGTAACGGGGCCGCAAATCGCGGTAAACGGCGTTGCAGTCAAGGATGCAATCGAATTTTTCCGGAATATTGCAGTTATAAATACATTCCACGCCAATACTTTGCAGAAAATCAATGATTTTGGCATCATAGGGTATATTATCGCAATACCCCACCGTGAGGTCAGCTCCGGCAGCCAGCAAATTCATATATTTTAAAAGCGTATTGGCAAAGACGGGCGTACCATCCAAAACTTTTATTCCCGCAAGGGGGCGTGTTTTGCTCCACAACTCAAACTGATGAGCCAGTGCCGGATATTCATAAACAGCATAGCGGGAGTGGAGAAAATTTTCAATAAGCTTGATTTGTTTCATCCCTCAACTCCAAAAAGTTGACATAATTCATCAAATCTGTTCAAACTCGCATCGCCAAATTTAGCCATGGATCTGCGGACTTTGCCCAAGGTTTTCTCCTGCTGATCGCCGGATTTGCTGAAAAATTTATCGGCTAACGCAATAAGTTTTTCTTCGTTGGATAGCGGCAGATAATCCTGAACTTTCAGCGGCAGATTCTGTTTGACGACCTCTTCGGCAGTAATGCCCGAACCGGTGTGGCGTTCGCAAATAAGAGCATATTTTTCAAGGTCAAGACCATGCATTTTGCCATAGCTTCGGAGCATTTCGCCGCCTAAAGTGCCGTGCTCAATATAGTTGGCTGTGCCCTCGCAAAGGATCCCGGGAGCGTGACAGTGCCCGATACCAATATCGTGGAGCATGGCACCATTTCTGACCACACCCAAATCCACCGGGACTGTGGAAGCAGAAGCAATGCTCAAAGCCTTATTGCAAACCTGCGTGCTGTGCAAGATAAGCAGATCCCGCAACGGGGACGGCGGATAAAAAAACTCAATGATTGTAAGTGGATCAAGATTGCTTGACATAGAAAACCTTTCGTTATAAGTATACTATAACCGAAAAGAGGATTTTTTCAAGCGGGAGAAGAAGATTTTTTAAGCAGGGCAACACGGTTGATGGCGGCAGAACAGGGAACGAACAGGAACGAACGGTAAAACATTGATGGCAACTGTCGGACAAGTCGGACAAGTCGGACAGGTCGGACAGGTCGGACAGGTCGGACAAACCTCGCCAAGCACAACCCATTCCCCAAGCACGCCGACAGCCCCCCCCAGCGTTGGGAGCAATCACATGGGCAGTGCGATTGGGATGGGCAGGCGGTGGGAGCTGGGAAGGTAAAAAAAGGCAGCTACTCGTAGAGTAACTGCCTTTTTTGCTCGTTTCCAGCTCACCCGTCTGCACGCCCAAGCGTGCGTCCGGATGGCTGTTCACCGGGCATTACATCATCCCGGGCATGCCGCCCATGCCGCCTGCGGGCATAGCGGGTTCTTTTTCTTCCTTGATGTCAGTGATCAAGCATTCAGTGGTCAGCATCAGACCGGCGATGCTGGCGGCGTTCTGCAATGCGGAACGGCTCACCTTCTTCGGGTCGATGATACCAGCCTTGAGCATGTCGCAGTATTCGCCGGTGGCGGCGTTGAAGCCTTCGGCACCCTTGAGGCCGATGACTTTCTGGACTACGACAGAGCCTTCGTAACCGCCGTTGGCAGCGATCTGGCGCAGGGGTTCGGCAACGGCACGAACCACGATGTCGGCACCGATAGCTTCGTCACCGGCAAGTTTCAAATCGGCAACTGCCTTGGAGGCACGGATCAAAGCGACACCGCCGCCGGCAACGATACCTTCTTCGACTGCGGCACGGGTGGCGTGCAGAGCATCGTCCACACGGTCTTTCTTTTCTTTCATTTCAACTTCGGTAGCAGCACCGATTTTGATAACGGCAACACCGCCAGCCAATTTGGCAAGGCGTTCCTGAAGTTTTTCGCGATCGTAATCGGAAGTGGTTTCCACGATTTCACGCTTGATCTGGGCAACACGACCCTGAATGGCACTGGCTTTACCGGCACCTTCGACGATGGTGGTGTTTTCTTTGTCGATGGTCACGCGTTTGGCTTTACCAAGTTCCTTGGTGGTAACATTTTCCAGCTTGATGCCCAAATCTTCGGTAATGCAGGTACCGCCGGTCAGGATAGCGATATCCTGCAGCATGGCCTTGCGGCGATCGCCGAAACCGGGAGCCTTCACAGCGCAGACATTCAAGCTGCCGCGCATTTTGTTGATGACCAATGTGGAGAGTGCTTCGCCTTCCACATCTTCAGCAATGATCAAAAGCGGTTTGCCTTCTTTGGCAACGGCCTGCAGCACGGGGAGCATGTCGTTGAGGTTGCTGATCTTCTTTTCGTTGATGAGGATGTAGCAATCTTCCAACACTGCTTCCATAGCTTCGGCATCGGTCACGAAATAGGGGCTGATGTAGCCCTCGTCGAACTGCATACCTTCGACCACATCGAGAGTGGTTTCCATGGCTTTGGCTTCTTCGACGGTGATGGTGCCGTCTTTGCCGACTTTGTCCATGGCGTCAGCAATGATGTCGCCGATGGTGCTGTCGCCGTTGGCGGAGATGGTGGCAACCTGGGCGATCTGTTCGCGGGAGCTGACTTTCTTGCTCATCTTGGTCAGTTCGTCGGTAACGGCAGCAACTGCCTTGTCGATACCGCGTTTGAGTTCCATGGGGTTGGCACCGGCGGTAACGTTCTTAAGACCTTCACGGTAGATGGCTTCGGCAAGCACAGTAGCTGTGGTGGTACCGTCACCGGCAACATCATTGGTCTTGCTGGCAACATCTTTGACCATCTGGGCACCCATGTTGGCATAGGCATCTTTGAGTTCGATTTCTTTAGCAACAGTGACACCGTCTTTGGTGACTGCGGGGGCACCGTATTTTTTGTCGATAACCACATTGCGGCCCTTGGGACCGAGAGTGACTTTGACTGCCTTGGCAAGCAAAGAAGCACCTTCCAGCACGCTGCGGCGGGCTTCATCGGAGAAAATAAGCTGTTTAGCCATAATATTTATATTCCTGTTTTTAAGTTTTTACACGATTCAGCCAACAATGGCGAGGATGTCGTCAGAGCTGACGATCTTGTATTCTTTGTCATCGACCTTGACTTCGGTGCCGCCGTAACGGCTGGTCAGAACGATATCACCGACTTTGACATCGAACGGAACTTTTTTGCCGCTGTCATCGGTTTTGCCGGTGCCCAAAGCAACAACTTTGAATTCCTGGGGTTTTTCCTTGGCAGCATCCGGAATGATGATGCCACCCTTGATCTGCTCTGCTACTTCGCAGAGTTCCAACAGCACGCGGTCGCCCAGCGGCTTAACATTGACTTTAGCCATTTTTACTTTCCTTTCTTTCAGCTCTGGTCCCAATAAAGGTTGGTTCTTTGGGAAGGGGAAAAAACCTTTTGAGGAAAGGTTCTTTTTCCCTTTCCCAAACCCTATCCCTTTTTTCCAAACCTTTTACTGGCATTTTTCATTTTTTCCCAAAAAAGAAAAATGCCCTAAAGTTCAGAATAAATAAAACCTTTGTAAAATATTCTGGTTCAAAAACTACTTCTGTCAACCCATATTGGGAACAGAGCTTTTTTTGTTTAATGGTTTTGGTTTATTTTAATGATTTTATAATATAGCACAAATTCAACTCTCCTGCCACTTTTTATGACAGGAGAGCAAGTTTTTTATCAGTCAACCACTTCGGCGTCGACTACATTGCCGTCATCTTTTTTGGTGTTGTTATCGCTCTGGGGGGCGGCACCGGGATTGGCACCGGCGGCTCCGGCGGCAGCGGCGGCTTCCTGCTGCTGCTTGTAGATAGCTTCACCAAGTTTCATAAGTTTCTGTTCAAAAGCATCGGTGGCAGCCTTGATGGCGGCGGTGTCGCTGCCTTTGAGCAGTTCTTTGATCTTATTGATGTCGGCTTCCAGATCGCTCTTGAGAGCGGCATCGACCTTGTCACCCAGCTCGTTGAGCTGTTTTTCCGCCTGATAGGTCATGCTGTCGGCACGGTTGCGGACTTCCACAGCTTCTTTGGCTGCCTTGTCTTCGGCTTCGTGGGCCTTGGCTTCGTTGACCATGCGTTCGATCTCGTCATCGCTCAAGCCGCTGGAGGCGGTGATGGTGATGGCCTGTTCCTTGCCGGTACCCAAATCTTTGGCGGTAACATGCAAGATACCGTTGGCGTCGATATCGAAAGTCACTTCGATCTGGGGTACGCCGCGGGGAGCCGGTGCAATGCCGTCGAGGCGGAAGTTGCCGATACGCTTGTTGTCGGCGACCATTTCCCGTTCACCCTGGAAGACATGGATATCTACCGAAGGCTGGTTGTCAGCAGCGGTGCTGAAGATTTCGCTCTTGCGGTGGGGAATGGTGGTGTTGCGGTTGACCATCTTGGTCATCACGCCGCCCATGGTTTCGATACCCAGCGAAAGCGGGGTCACATCCAGCAGCACAACATCGTTGACTTCTTTGTTGAGCACGCCGCCCTGAATAGCCGCACCGCAGGCAACCACCTCGTCGGGATTGACGCCCTTGTGGGGCTCTTTGCCGAAGATCGCCTGGGCAGTTTCCTGCACTTTGGGCATACGGGTCATACCGCCGACCATGATAACTTCTTTGATACTGGACTTGCTGACCCCGGCATCTGCCAAACAGCGTTCGCAGGGAGCCTGGGTGCGGGTCAGCAAGGGGTCAACGAGTTTTTCCAGCTGGGCACGGGTCAGAGTTATATTCATGTGTACCGGACCATCGGCGTTCATGGAAATAAAGGGCAGATTGACATCGGTGCTCATGGAGCTGGAGAGTTCGCACTTGGCCTTTTCGGCAGCTTCCTTCAACCGCTGCAATGCCTGGGTATCTTTGCGCAGGTCAACGGAGTTTTCTTTCTGGAACTCATCGGCAAGGTAGTCGATGATGGCAGCGTCAAAGTCGTCACCGCCCAGGTGGGTATCGCCGTTGGTGGCATCGACTTCAAAAACGCCGTCGCCGATTTCCAAGATGGAGATATCGAAAGTACCGCCCCCGAGGTCGTAGACTGCCACAGTTTCGTCGCCGTCTTTTTCCAAACCGTAAGCCAGAGCGGCGGCAGTCGGTTCGTTGACGATACGCAAAACTTCCAAACCGGCGATCTTACCGGCATCTTTGGTGGCCTGACGCTGACTGTCGTTGAAGTAAGCCGGAACGGTGATGACTGCCTGCTTGACTTCTTCGCCAAGATAGGCTTCGGCATCCGCCTTGAGCTTCTGCAGGATCATAGCAGAGATTTCCGGCGGGGAATAGCTTTTGTCGCCGACCTGGATGTGGGCATCGCCGTTGGCGGCCTTCACCAGCTCGTAGGGAACACGCTTGGCATCTTCAGCAACTTCATCGTATTTGCAACCCATGAAACGCTTGATGGAAAAGATGGTCTGTTTGGGGTTGGTGACTGCCTGACGCTTGGCGGTCTGCCCTACCAGACGCTCGCCACTTTTAGTAAAAGCAACAATAGAAGGGGTCGTACGCATACCTTCGGCGTTGGGGATAACCTTGGCTTCGCCGTGATCGATTACCGCCATACAGCTGTTGGTGGTACCCAAGTCAATACCGAGAACTTTACTCATAGTTTTTTCTCCTTGATTTTAGAGTTTTTTTGTTGATGTAAAATTTTTACACCAATTATTAAGCAATATGCGTGCCAATTTTGACAATAACCGTGGCGGCAAGTTCGTTTTAAGCTCAAAAACTCATATAAATAAGGATTTTTTTAATTTGGCAGGATGCGTGCCAAAAAGTTGTGGCACAAAAAAGTGCGCCATTGTGACACACTTTATTGACACAACTGGCACACTTGACACACTTGGCACAGTGTGCTCAAAGTTGTTTTTTAAGATTTTTCCGGTAATCTTCAAACCAGGGATAGTACCCCAGCAACGATTGCCAATAGTTTTCGGGAAAGTCATTAATCATTGGGCATTTTTCTATAAGCGACGGCTGGCGGCTTAATACGATGTACCACTCTGCTTCGGCAAATTCATGGATGGGGGCGATATTGATGAAGTCTTTGTTATGAGCGAGCAAATCTGCCCAATCCATGCTGGTAAAATCATGCCAGTGCGGGCAATAACCGGCTAATCTGGGCGAAAACTCCATTGCCCGTACCCACATACGGCGACATTCGGCATCCATTTTCCGGCATTGATCCAAACAATCTTGTTCCGGGAGAGTCAAATTGGTTTCGTTTTCCATAACTTTACCTTTGCAATAAAAAAAGGCACATCCCAAAAGATGTGCCAGCTCCAACGCTTACGACGGCGTATTGAGAACACACAAAACCGGAATGTGCCATGCTTTACGCATGGACACACCGTTTTGTAATAAGTTCTCAATGTATAACGCCAATATTTGAAGTCGTAATTCAGGAGCTGACGGTTTACAATTCAGTATGTATTATATGGAAAGATCCAAAAGGGTAAACCCTCTGGAACTATCCAGTTTTTTATTCAACAGAAAATTTTATTTTTCTACCTCACAATGATTGATGATTTTCCTATTATCTCTAATATAAAACAGAATATGGTCAAATACAAGTATTTTGGCGATAAAAATCGAAAACTCGCCCTATCCCCACACTTGGCACAGTATGGAAAAGGCTCTGATTGCCTGTGCGTGGGAATTTGAGGATTGGGAAGGATTGGGAAGGATTGGGAAATTTTGGGAGGGTATGAGAAAATATGGGAGCTGATACTCTCATACTCTCTCATACTCTCTCATACTTTCCCATACTTTCCCATACTTTCCCATAACACCAAGTATCAAATGCGTATCCAAAGCAGCATATAAGTTATATATACAGCTATCCCCAGAAAAGTTCCGAAAGGTACATAGCCATCTTTGAAATATTTTTTCCGGAGCAGCAAGTACCCTGCTATGGCAAGAATACTGCCCAAAAGCAGCGTTACCAGCAAGCCCGGCAAGCCTGTCAACGCCCCCACGAAGCCAGCGTATTTTACATCGCCGGCGCCCAGAGTACGCTTTTTCATAAGTTTACCGGTTATCCACGCAAACACGCCCAAGCCTATCAGACCGGCGGCCAGTCCGATCAAGCTCAAAAGCAATGAATCCGGGTGGCTCTTTGCCGGGTGAACAATGAATACCCAGTTGTAAAGCACCCCGGAAATCATGCCAAAATATGTAAGTTTATCCGGCAGTTTCCGGTGTTCCACATCTATAAACGCACACGGTACCGCCACCGAAAGCAGGATTATTACTGCAATCAAAGCATGAACTTCAACGCCATTGTGCCAGATATTTACCGCCTGAAGTGTAAACAACGCCCCCACCAGTAATTCCATAATTATATACCGTGGCGAGATCGGCGATTTGCAATCCCGGCACTTGCCGCCCAATGCCAGAAAACCGATCACCGGCACATTGTCGAACCACCGTATTTTATGATTGCACTTGGGGCAATGGCTGGGCACGATGACCACCGATTCACCCAGCGGGATCCGCCAGATGCAAACATTGAGGAAACTCCCCAGACAACTGCCGAAAATGAACGAAAATACCACCGTTATCCCCAGCGGCACCACCTCCTGCAAAGGCATACAGAGTATATCGTAAATGTTCATTTAATATCTCCATTGGTTTGTTTGCAACATTCATCCTGTGCAGCAAACTTTTACATTCACAGAAACAGTATAGACATTGCACATCTGCGGGGGGATTGCTTTCCCCCCGCACCCTTTGCTCATTGCCCTGCTATATCCAGCGCAGTTCCTGACGATTTTTAATAACGGCGGGGGCTGCCGCCCCCTTAAGCGATTTTGAGCACAGCTCAAAATCGTCCTCAAACGCCGGAAAGCTTCGCTCAACTCCGTTCGACCTCGCAGCTTGCTGCCTCGGGTTTGCAGGAATATATCCTGCAAACTGCTCTCACATGCGTTCGCGGCCCTGACCGGGCTTTGCGGCGGCTGTGCCGCCGCATGACCTGTCTGCTTGCAAAGTTTTTACTTATTGATTTCCGGCAGACCGGCAAAACCTTTGGCAAGATCTTCTTCGGTCGGCACATAGTCGGTCATAGCTCCGTTGTTGAACCGTTCGTAAGCAAACATATCAAAGTAGCCGGTACCGGTCAAACCGATCACGATCACCTTTTCTTCGCCCGTTTCCCGGCACTTGACGGCTTCGTCGATACCCGCCCGGATGGCGTGGCTGCTTTCGGGTGCGGGCAAAATGCCTTCGCAGCGGGCAAAGAATTCTGCTGCTTCAAAGACTTCGGTCTGCTTGACCGTTCTTGCTTCCATCAAGCCTTCGTCGTAAAGTTCGCTCAAAACCGGGCTCATGCCGTGATAACGCAAGCCTCCGGCGTGGGTGGCTGCGGGCATAAAGCCGCTGCCGAGGGTATACATTTTTGCCAGCGGGCAGACTTTCCCCGTATCGCAATAGTCATAAACATATCTGCCGCGGGTCAAACTCGGACAGCTTGCCGGTTCCACGGCAATAAAGCGGTAATCGGCTTCGCCCCGGAGTTTTTCGCCCATAAAGGGAGCGATCAAGCCGCCCAGATTGCTGCCGCCTCCGGCGCAACCGATGATTATATCCGGCTTGATGCCGTATTTATCGAAAGCGGTCTTGGTTTCCAAACCAATGATACTCTGGTGGAGCATCACCAGATTCAGCACCGAACCCAGCACATAGCGGAAACCATCCTGATTGAGGGCACTTTCCACCGCTTCAGAGATCGCACAGCCCAAACTGCCGCCGGTGCCGGGGAATTCCGCTAAAATCTTGCGGCCGACTTCGGTGGTTTCGGAGGGCGATGGAGTAACGCTTGCCCCGTAAGTACGCATGACTTCCCGCCGGAACGGCTTCTGCTCGTAAGATACTTTGACCATGTAAACCTGACACGCCATCTTGAAGAAACTGCACGCCATAGCCAGTGCCGTTCCCCACTGACCGGCTCCGGTTTCGGTGGTAACGCCTTTCAAGCCCTGTTCGTGAGCGTAATAGGCTTGAGCGATGGCACTGTTGAGCTTGTGACTGCCGGAGGTGTTGTTGCCCTCAAACTTATAAAAGATTTTAGCAGGCGTGTTCAGCTCTTTTTCCAGAAAAGAGGCATGTACCAGCGGTGCCGGGCGGTACATCTTGTAAAAATCCAGCACCGGTTTGGGTATAGGTATATACTGCGTGGTGTTGTCCAATTCCTGCTTGGCAAGTTCTTTGCAGAACACTTTGGAGAGTTCTTCGAGCGTTGCCGGTTCGCAAGTCTGCGGATTCAAAAGCGGTGCCGGTTTTACGGGCATATCTGCCCGCAGATTGTACCAGAACTGCGGCAGTTCGTCTTCGCTCAAATAGATCTTGTAGGGTATTTCAGAAAATTTATCGCTCATAGTTTTCCTCGCTTATTCTTCACTATATGCAGAATTCATCGCTGCAATAAAACTTGTGGCATGCCACCGGTAAAGCGTTTTGCCTTCCGGGAATGCCTCGCACTTCCGGAAGATACTCTTTATTTCGTAAGGCGGCTCCACTTTTACAGCGGTGAATGATTGCGGATCAGTTTTGAGCCGTTCCGCAGCTTCCTTTGCTCCGGCATACAACTTTTCTCTGGCCTTGACCGGCGACAGATGTATGGCAGAAAGTTTACTTTTTTTGTAAACATCTGCCGATGCTTCATCCAGGCCATCTTCGCAGTTACAGCCGCGTTTCACCCCCACTGTCACCACTCCGGGTGCAAGTTCTTCAGCTTCGCGGGCAAAAGCATCTTCGCCTCCGGCAAAAATCACCGGCACACCCAACTCTCCGGCACACATGGCAAGATAACCGAATTCCCCGACCGGTATGCCATTGGCTGTTACTTCATAAACCGCAAAAGTTCCGGTATGGGTCAAATGGCTGTAAGGAGTGCGGCTTTTGGCATGCTGACCGACCCATCCGATACCGTCAAAACTGCTGTCCAATGTAAAGGGCCACGGGTTCGGCGACGGTGCTCCGCGTAAAAGTTCCGCCCGACTGTCGAGCAGCTCCGGATCGATGGCTCCGGGGCCGTGACCATCCACAACGAGTATTTCATCAGCCCCGCCGTCAAACATACCGGCGATCACCGCATTGGTTTCTTCGGTAAGCAGCCGTTTGGCTTTTTCGTAATAGGGGGTTCCGGGCGAACAATATTCTTCAAAGTTCAATACTCCGGCTACACCTTCAACATCGGTTACCAACATTATTTTCATAACTTCAATCCTGTTTTACTTTCTTCTTGCCCGCGGAGGGCGGGTAAATCTGGCTTTATTATTGCTTTTTATTTTCACACCGTTGGCAAAAAGTACACAATTCAACGCCGCATGGCCGATGTTCTGCACCAAATGCAAGCGGCTTTCGCTGCTGCACTCCTGCAAAGCGGGGTTGACCACCACTTTTACGCTTTTATCAGGCATGATATACCACAACCCCCAACCGTCGGGGATCTCTTTTTCGGAGAGCATATTTTCCGGTACTGCCATAACCAGATAGTCTGCCACATCGGCACGGGCAAGCTGTTCCATGCGTGTACCCTTATACAAACTCTGCTGCAAAGAGTTTATCCGGCGGCAGAGTTTGTGATACTCTTTGTTGGTACTGCGGCTGTAATCAAAGGTGCGGAACTCGTCAAAAAGTTCTTCTTCCACCCACAGATCCGGTTCTTCTATGCGGATAACCTGCTCCATGGCGGTTCGCTTTTCCCGCAGCTCCGACAACTCTTCCAGCATTGCCCCCCGCCCAGCACTTTCGGGCAGACACTGTTTGCGTTCGGTATAAACATCCACCACCAGAGTCCGCTCCAGGTGATTGATCCTTTTGCGGTAGCAGGAGTAATATGCCGCCACATCGGCCTGAAATTTCCGCAACCGGCAAGGTACTTGCAACGCCGCCCCCGCCGCCCCGCTCTGGGCAAGATATGCCAAAGCAGCTTGCAGCAAAGCAAAGCGGTCAAGTTTGTGCGGTTCTTCAACCGCCGGAATTTCCGGAATAGTTTCCGCCACAGGCTCCGGAACAGCATCCGGAGTTGCCGCATTTTCAACTGAAAGCTCCACCGTTTCGACTGCTTCAAACAAGTCAGAAGCGTTTTCTTCAACCGTTTCGTTGACCGGAGCGGCAGCTACCGGAGCATCGAAGTCAAAAAAGAGTTGTTTATCGGAAGATTTATTCATAGTTCAAAACTTATTTTTTTGCCAGTTTATCGCCGTGGATCCAAACCGCAACCGAGGTTGCCGCCGCAATGATCACCGACAGCACATAAGCAGTATTCAGTTCCAGACCAAATCCGGCAGGACCACCGTGATCCGGAGAGATCCACAATATGTAGCAAGCTACGATAAAGAGCATGAAAGCTCCCGGAACCAAAGCGATCAACCGCCACCAGCCCTTTTGAGCAAGGTAAACCGCCCCTGCCAGCAGCGTGGTGACCGCCAGAACCTGATTGCCCCACGAGAAATAGTTCCAGAGAATGTTGAAGCTCTTGGCATCTTTATTGCTCCAGTAGAGCAGAACCGCCACAAAGCCCAGCATAACGCCGCAAAGGATCAAACGGTTGCGGACGGGTTTCTGATCGATATGCAGCATTTCCGCCAAAGCCATGCGGGTACTGCGCAGAGCCGTATCGCCGGAAGTGATTGCCAGCACGATCACCCCGGCAATGGTGATGTTGCCCGCCACGCTGCCGAGAAAGTGTTCAGTTATATGACCCAGCACTTTAGCCGGGGCCAGCATCATGTAATGGGGGTACAGGTTATATATAGCCATACCGGCACCCGCCCAAATCATACCGATAATACCTTCGGCAACCATCATGCCGTAAAAGGTGCTGCGTGCCTGCCGTTCAGAGAGCATGGTGCGTGCCACAATGGGCGACTGGGTGGCGTGGAACCCGGAAATGATACCGCAGGCAATAGTTACAAAAAGCATGGGCAGAATGGGCTGATTTTTTTCGGCAGTAAATTTGGCAAGTTTAAAGGCAAAACCTTCCTGCATAATAGAGGGATCATTGATCCCGGCAATCAGCAAAGCTCCGAAAATGGCAATAGAACTGACGATCAGCAAACCGCCGAAAACCGGATAGATACGCCCGATGATCTTATCCACCGGGAACATGGCTGCCGCCACATAGTATATGGTGATCGCCACCACGGCATACCAGAAGCAGTCGCTCTTGGTCATGCCGTCGACCAGACTGGCGGGAATATTCACAAACACCGCCACCACCAGCAACAGCAAACCTACCATGAACCACGAAAAGATGTTGTAGTATACTTTGCCCAGATTGTCCTGAACCAGCGTAGTGAGGTTGGCTCCATTGTTCCGCAAAGACATCATCCCGGCGATCATATCATGGGTAGCTCCCGCGATCAGATTCCCGATGGGCAGAATGATAAAAACAATGGAGCCGAATTTGATCCCCAAAATGACCCCGATCACCGGGCCCACCCCGGCAATGTTCAGAAGCTGGATCAGCATATTTTTCCAATGGGGCAAGACCACAAAGTCCACGCCGTCAGGTTTTTTGACTGCCGGAGTTTCCCGGTCGTCAGGCCCCAAAACCTTTTCCACAAGTTTACCGTAAGTAAAATACCCCGCGATCAACACGGCGATACCGACTAAAAAGAGCAACATAACCTATCCCTCTATATAAAATATTGATAATAAAAAAACATAAGTGACAAAATATACCACAAATCAAGACGATTGCAAGTATTAAAACCGTTAAAAATCCCCTTTGCATTGGGAATACGCATTTGTTGTGCTATATTAAAATCAAGTGAGGTGAATTTTATGGTGATCGAAAACTTTCTTATCCCCACGCTGGCATCATCGCTGCTGCTGGGGTTTTACGATATTTGCAAGAAACGGGCGGTGCTGGATAATCCGGTGGCACCCACACTCTTTTATTCCAACTTGTGCGGCAGCGTATTTTTTGTGCTCGCATTGTTTTTCAGCGGCAGGATCGCAGCGGCGGCAAACTGCACAGCGTTGGAGTGGTGGCTGATTTTCGCCAAAGCCGCTTTAGTAGGCTCCAGTTGGGCGTGTGTATATTACGCCATGCGGGAATTGCCAATTTCCATAGCCTCGCCGGTGCGGGCGTCGGCACCTTTGTGGGTCTTTATCATGGGGTTGATTTTCTATGGCGAGATCCCCACGATACTGCAAGCAGTCGCCATGATATTGATTTTTGGTGGATATCTGATTTTTGCTCTGGCGGGAAAACTGGAAAATATTGATTTCAAACGCCACAAAGGCATCCATGCTCTGGCATTGGGCACACTGTTAGGGGCGGCATCGGCGATTTACGATAAATATTTGCTGAACACTTTGCATATAGCACCCAATGTGGTGCAGTTTTACTTTGCAGTGAATCTGGTACTGGTGCTGGGGGCAAACTATCTGGTGTGTTCGGCGGTCAAAAAAGATAACGCCAAAAAATTTCACTGGCATTGGAGCGTGGCGGCTACGGGGATACTGCTTATAGCTGCCGATTTCTGCTACTTTTACGCCGTAAGTCTGCCGGAAGTGCATATATCCATAATTTCGCTGGTACGGCGAAGCAACTGCATAGTAAGTTTTGCCCTGGGAGCATTCATCTTCCGGGAAAAGCAGTTGGTAAAAAAATTCGCCGCCTTGCTGCTGATACTGCTGGGGGTAGTACTGCTGGCGTTGCATAAATAAGCGTGTTAGGTTGCACTACTACCGCATACGCGGGCAATAGTATAGATGGCGGCTTGGGAAATATGAGAATGTATGGGAGGGTATGGGAATGTATGGGAGATTGCCGCCAACAGCAACAGGCGGCAAAGCTCATCTGACCTGTCCGACCTGTCCGACCTGTCCGACAAATCGCTGCCAGCAAGCAAAAGCCCGAGCAAAGGTTGAGATTTTGGCAAGCCGCACACGAGGGAGTGTACCCCGGTACTCGACCGAATGGGCGGTGCAGTCAAGGTCTCAAGATTTGCCGGGATTTTGCTTGCGTTTCAAGGGCGAAGGATATAAGCGTGCACCTCAAACGGCTCAAAGTTGATCACAGCCTTGTTGCCCTTTAACCACACTTTGTCGTTGCGATCGATGTTGTCGATCATAAAGCGGGGCAGCTTGGGCAGATTTATTTCAAAATTTGCCTTTACCGGGGTACGCATATTGTTGACCGCCAGCAGGAGATAGCTGCCATCGGTGCGGTGCTTGCGCAAGCAGTAAGTTACATCCGGCACGGCATCGCCCACTTCCTGATAAACGCCGTCTTCGGTGGCATCCACTTCCCGGACACGGTTTTTGAAGCGTTTGAGATAGTCTGCGGTGGCTTTGTCCCGGTCGCTGGAAACCAGTTCGTCGTACCATTCGCCGAGGAAATACTCTTTAAGTTTGTGGACTTCTTTCATCGCCGGGAAGATGACGAATTTGCGGTATTCATCGCTGCACCGCTGCAAACGCCAGCCGTGGATGCCCATTACGCCCCGGGTGATGGGGGCAAACATTACATACAACTGTTCACGGATGGTGTAACCGATATGACCTTGCCGCAAATCGTACATGGGGGGCATGAAAATAGCACTTTTGCCGTTACCGGCGGCACGGACGGCGGCTACTTGCATGGCAGCATCGTAGTTGACCCGGTACAACGGCGGCTCGAACTCTTTCATACCGGCAAGTTTGTGGGGATAAGTATTGGCGATCAATACATCATAGAGTTCAGTAGTATTGGAATAGCTGGGTTCCCAGGCGATAATAGGCATCATCTGGGCGTTGGGGTGATATTTTTTGACCACATCTTTAGTCCACCCCAGCCAGCTTACCATATATTCGCACAGACCTTTATCCTTGCGTTTTTCCCAGTCGTGTTTCAGATTTTTTTCGTAATACTTCCAAACGCAGTTTTCCGGTTCATCCATAGTGTAACCGATCACATTGGGGTAAGTCGCCAGCTTTTGGGCGGCTTCGGCAAGAACTTTTTTGCGCAGTTCCAGAGCTTTGCCGACGGCAGGAGAAAGCATAGCGTTCATGCCGAAGGCTTTTGCATCGGATTCATCCAGCATCAGATTGGCACCGAAACCCACCAGAATTGCCACATCTTTGAAGCGTGGATCGTTTTTCATCTTGTCCAAAGCCGCAAAAATTGCCGGTTGCCCGTGAGTGGCATACGCCTTTTTGTAACCGCTTATTTGGGTGTGTTCCGGCGGCAGATAAACAGAGCCAAAGTCGGTAAAGTTGCCCCCGGCTTCGATAAAACGCTCATCCATAGTGCCGAACTGACCGTTTTTGCCAACTTCAAAAGTATCGTAAGCCCCCAGCGGGAAGAAGGGTTTGCCTTTGAACATCACCGGCGGAATGGGTTTAAGGCGGGCTTTCTTCGCCTTTTTTCCGGCAACTGAAGCGGCGGCAGCAGCAGTTTCAAACTTGATGTTGCTGATTTCAAAAACATAATCTTTTTGGGGATTTTTTACTGAAATACGCAGTTCGGCAGGGGTTTTGTTGCCCAATGCGGCAAATTTCAGATTTACCGCCTTATCCGGCGAAAGCATATTGTTGAAATAGCCGCCTTTGATGGCATTGCTGTCGGGCTTGACCGATCCCAGAGTGATCCCGCTGGTGATTTTGCCTGCGGGGAAGAGCTTTTTAAAGGTAAAAGCCACTTTGGCATCTTGCCAAACCGTGCCTTGGGGTACGCCAATGCGGATCTGGGGCCAGCCTTTACCGGCTTTGACGCTGAATTTATACACCCCGGGGGCAGTTTTTTCGACTTGGGCAGGGCCGCTGGCATAGACTTTCAAGTCAGCTGCCGACACGCCCAACGCAGTTACGGCGGAAAAAACCGCCAACAAAAGTTTTTTCATTGTGCTCTCCTTTTTATGTTTTTAACAATATATATTATTTATCTGTAATTACTTGCGTATTTTATCCTCTTCCAGAAAGTCAGTCATCTGACCTAACTTGTAGATTTTCGTATCCAACGCCGCACTCATAGTGTGGCTGGTCACATCCCCCGCCAGACGGCAGGCTCGCACACTGAAATCCGGGTGGTTGGCAGCAGGATTGGTACGCCCCTGATCGCTGGACATGGCAGAAGTGTATTCTATGGCAATGGATACATCCGGGTCGCTGGTGCCGATCACTTCCCGTGCCCGTTGGAAGTTCCACCATTTGCCTTTCCAGGTGTTCCAGGAAGTTGCCCCTTTGTGCATGGGGCCGCTGTGCAAAGACATGTAACTGGGGAAAGCCGTGCCGTCTGACTGCTTGATGATCTGGAAGTTGGAATTATCTGACGGGCACCGGTAAATGCGTTCAATGGAATTGACATCGTATTTGCTGTTGCCGGGGAAATATTCGCCCTCCAGAAGTTTCATTTGCGATTCAGTACCGTCAGCACAGCGGGCACATGTTTCATTGCCGATTTTAGACCCCGAACTGAACGCGATAACATCTTTGTTATCTCCGGCATACATCTGCACCGCCAAACCGATCTGCTTGAGCTTGCCGGTACAGTTGGCTTGTTTGCTCCGCTCCCGTGCTGCAGAAAGTGCCGGCAGCAGCATTGCCGCTAAAATAGCGATAATGGCGATTACAACCAAAAGTTCGATCAATGTAAAATGTTTCCTGTTTATCCTGTCCATATCAACCTCCTTGACTTATTTATTATGATCAAATTTTATCTTTATTTAATGATTTGTTGAATAAAATCTCGCAATGCTGTTTTATCCCCCGGCACGGTGCGTTGGGGTGCAATCGGCTGAACAGCAGAAGTTCCCACGCTTTATTACCCAGTTTTTCCAGCGAGCGTAAAGTGTATGCACCAAAACTGCCGGCATCTTCATCGGTCTGGTGCGTCATATATATCAGCAGTATCCGGTCAGGAGCGATCCCATGCTGCTGCAGATTTTCTGCAATTACATTCTTTGCCTTGCGGCAGCCGCACCAGATAACATCCGGCAGATGCTTTAATGTCAACAGATATTCCACATATTTTTTTACATTGCAATATAATTCTCCGGCATTTTCCGGCATCTTGTGGTAAAACAATAAGTAACTCTTTTTTGCTGCTTCAAAATCTTCCACTATCTGCCAATGGTTGTCCGGCAATTTCCGGAAATCACTTTCGGAGGCACTCGAACTGCCAGTACCGAAAAAGGCCAGATATCTTGCTCCGCGGTTGACCAGATAGCCTGTAACATCATCAAAAAGCTCAAGGTGATTCCAATCCACCCAGTTTATATCTACGCCCATAGCGGGGAGGTTGAGCGAAACAAAACTTATATTGTTTGCTTTAAGGTAGTTGCCAGCCTCCACAGAAAATGTACTGTTGGTAAAGATCACGCTGTCTTTGGCGGTCATATCACACTTTTTAAGAGTTGCCAGAACATTTTCTTTTTTAGCTACTTGCCAATCCACAAGAAAATCATATTTAAGAATATTATCGGCAATGGTTTGAGTTATGCGGTCATTAACATAATTTTCCGGAGCCGTGGGCGTAATAAGCACTATTCTTGCTTTGTCAGCTGATTTGTCAAAAGCATTTGCACAAATCATCGTCCCGGTGGGTGTTGGTTCAATAATGCCGCTGATTTTAAGCTGCTGAAAAACCTTGTGCAGCGTGCGGCTGGAAACTTGAAACTCTTCCATAAGTTCCCGCCGGGGCGGCAGGCGGTGGGTGTAAACCTTGTGGGCAATGCGGTCTTTTACTGTATCGCAAATCGCCTGATATTTGTTGTTTACACTCATACAAAACCTCCGTGTTTCAACAATATTTTACCATGATTTTTCAGTATTGTCAAGGGTTGTTTCGCCCAAGTTTATAGGGGGAAGTGTAAGCCACTTAAAAATAATAACCGCAGTCGGAGTAAACCACATACAGTTGAAAGCCAAACACCTGCTTGCCGCAGCGTAGTGTAATGAAGCCGGGTTTGCCGCGCGATAGAATTGGGAAGTTTTGGGAAGGATTGAGAAATTTTGGGAGTTTATAGCCGGTAGACGCTCTGCTCCGGCGAGCAACACGCTGTATAATAGCTCCCCACGCATTATTGGGGCGGCAATTTTCCCAATCACTCCCAATTCCTCCCAAGCCTTCCCAATTCTTCCCAAGCCGCCATCAACCGTGCTGCCCGCGTATGCGGAGCAAGGCGGCATCCTCCTACGCCGGAGGCTACGGAGGACAAGCCTGCCGCCACACACAATACTCCCATACTCTCCCATACTCTCCCATACTTTCCCATACTTTCCCATAACTCTCAATAAAACCGCAGAATTTATTCTCTACAATGATTGCATTTTTCTTTTGCGGTATTACATTACCAATGTAATGAAATATCAACCCACAATCAGGAAAGATTTTACTATGGAAAAAAACCTCCGCCAGGCTTCGATCGAACGCACTACCCGGGAAACGGCTATCAAACTTACTTTCAATATCGACGGCAGCGGCAAATCCGCTATCAATACCGGTATCGGATTTCTTGACCACATGCTGGAACTTTTTGCCAAACACGGCTTTTTTGATCTTGTGATCGAAGAAAAAGGTGATATCCATGTCGATTACCATCACAGTATGGAAGATCTGGGTTTGGCTCTGGGCAGTGCCATTGCTCAAGCGGCAGGCGACAAAGCGGGCATCCGCCGTTACGGCAGTTTCCTGCTGCCCATGGATGAAGCTCTGGCCGAGATCGCTCTCGACCTCTCCGGCCGACCGTATCTGGCGTACGATGTTAAAATGCCCGCCGCTCAAGTAGGCGATATCGATGTGCAGCTTTTCCACGAGTTCTTTCAGGCGTTGTGCGTAAAGGCCGGGCTCAACATGCACATAAGATTGCTGGCAGGCAACGAAGCCCATCACTGTCTGGAAGCAATTTTCAAAGGTTTTGCCAAGGCTCTGGATCAGGCAACCACTTACGACCCCAGAATTCAGGGAGTGCTTTCCACTAAAGGTACTTTGGATTAATAGGAGAAAATTTTATGCTGATAACCAATTCTGTTCTGCTTGCCGATGCCGGGGTGTGGTACGCTTTTGCCAACTCCGACGCTATGGGCAAAGGTATTGTAGTACTGCTCTTTTTAAGTTCAATGATCGCATGGTTCATTATGTTGGAGCGTGGTTTGTCGCTTTTCCGGGCAAAGAAACTTTCCGAACGCTTTGCCAACGCTTTCAACAACCAGCACGGCATGAATTCAGTTTTGCGTGAGGGTATGGATAACCCCTGCCCGGTGGCAAGAGTTTATATCAGCGGCATGGAACAGCTGCTGGAATTTTACGGGCAGACCGCCGAAGAAGTCCGCAACAGCGTACCTGCTGCCGGCAATCGGGGCCCCCGCAAACTTTCTACGGCACAGTTGGATGCGGTGCAAACGGCTATGGAGCGGGAGATTTCCAGCCAGATTTTTGTGATCGAAGAGCGTATCGGCATGTTGGCGACCTCGGTAAGTTTGGCTCCGTTCCTGGGGTTGTTCGGTACGGTGTGGGGGGTCATGATCGCATTCTGCGGCGTGGCTTCGGCGGGCAGTGCCAATATTCAGGCACTGGCTCCCGGGGTGGCGGGGGCGCTGCTGACCACAGTCGCGGGGTTGATCGTGGCGATCCCCTCGCTGGTGGGCTACAACTATCTGACATATATGATCCGCAAGATCACTGTTTCCATGGATAACTTCAGCGAATCATTTATGGCAAGACTCAAGCTCGAACAGCTGGCAGTTAAAGAAGCCGAAGAAAAGAAGCCCGCCGCGGCACCCGGCACTCAAACGCCAGCAGCGGCAGCCGCAGCCAACCACCCGGCGTTCAACCGACCGGCGGCTCAAATTCCAGCTAATGTGCCGCAAAATGCCCATCCGGCAGCGAACAACAGTTTCAGCCGCCCGGCAAGCTATAACTATCAGCAACAGCCCATACAGTACCAGCAGCCGGTACAGCCGCAAAATCCGGCTCCGGCACAATATCAGCAGCCGGTTCAACCGCAAAATCCGGCACCGGCACAGTACCAGCAGCCGGTTCAACCGCAAAATCCGGCTCCGGCACAGTATCAGGCGCCACAGCAGATGTCGTTCAATACCATGAACGACAACAACAATGAACCGGAAAACTCCATGAGGGTTTAAGTTATGGCACGCAAAAAAATGCGTTCACAGCTGGAGGCTATGGACGAAATCAACATTACGCCGCTGTTGGACTTGACCTTCATGCTGCTGATCGTCTTTATGATCACCACGCCATTGATGGAAAACGGTATAGATGTAACGCCGCCGACCATGAATGCAGACAAGATCAACACCGAAAAAGTGACCCGGAATCTGACGATCACCCGTGACGGCATATTGACTTACGAAAAACAGCCCATCACTCCGGCGGAACTTTTAAAAACGCTGCAAACATTGCTGGCAAGCAGTCCGGATGCAGTGCTGCTGCTGCGCGCCGACGGCTCCCGCAGTTACAGCGAAGTTATTGAAGTGATGAAAACCATCCGGGAATCCGGCTTCAAAAATGTCCAGCTGGTAACCTTGAGCGACGGCAAAGAAAAGTAAAGAGGTTCTGTAAGATATGAAGTTGTATCATGGGAGCAATATGGCAGTAAAAGCCCCGCAACTCCTGACCCCTGACCGGAGGTTGGATTTCGGTATGGGCTTTTATCTGACGAGCAGTCTGGAACAAGCCGAACGGTGGGCTGAATTGACTACCAAACGCCGGGGTTCCGGAGTTCCCACGGTAACGGTTTACGAATTTGACGAATCAAAACTTGCCCGAATGAAACTTCTGAAATTTGAAAAAGCCAATAAAAAGTGGTTGGAATATGTTGTTGCCAATCGGGAAAATACCGTCAACGATGACAAATTCGATATAGTTATCGGTCCGGTCGCCAACGATCGAACCATGCCGGTAATACGGCTTTTTATTGCCAAGGTATATACAGCAGCCGAAACCCTCCGCCGACTGTTGGTACAAAAGCTCCATGATCAATATGCATTCAAGACTCAAGCGGCTTTGCAGTTGCTGGATTTTAAGGAGGTGATCGAAAAATGAATTTGCAAGAAGAGATGGTTCTGCTGCTGGACTGTTACGATAAAGAGGTTGTCCGCCTTATTTGCAATAAATACGGATTTACCCAGCTGGATGCCCTGCGGAAATTCATTTTTTCTGAAACCTACCGCATGCTCCGCAACCCGGAACTGGCAATGTGGGATTTCAGTGCCATTGCCATTTTTGATATGTGGGAAAGCGAACAAATCACCGGCGACCCCAGAAATTCTCTTTACATAAGGAGAGATTAAGATGAATGAACTTAACAAAGAAATGGAGTTCTTCATTTATCTGTTGGAAAATTATGCAGCGTATAAAAACTCCAGCTCCGATAAAATATTGACTCAATGGGATAATGCCGGAGTAACCGATTTGATTTACAATATGTATGAGCGTTATCACAGCGAAGATCTGCAAAACGCTTTTGATGATATAGATACCCTGTTGGCAAGCAAAAAGAAATCATCGTAACTGTTCAACCAATACCGGGGGATTATGAAAAAGCCGCTGAAAAAACGCTATATACATTTGTTTTTTATAGTGCTTTTGCTGCTGTCGGGCATAATGGGGTGGGTGAGTGTTTTTGCGGCAGCAAATTTGATTTATGCCCTTTACCTTGCAATGAACATCGTGCGGATGGGGTTGCGGGGGGTCGAGGGGCGTCGCCGCCAAATCCTCCACGCCGCAGTTATGAGTATCGCTGTGGCATTTCTGGTGCCATTCATGCTGATACCATCTTGGATCTTCGGGGTGACTTATTCCTTCAGAAATCCCGAGATCATTGAAAATATCCCCGAATACAAATTCCGTAATGTGGTATTGAAAAATGCCAGCAAGTTTTATAATTACAACAATCTGGCGTACGAAGGTATTTTAAGCGAAGAAGAGCTGCATAAACTTGCCCAAAGCGAAAACTGGCAGCTTCAGGAAATTAAAAAGCCCCAACAGGTACTTTATACCGCGTCTGCCCTGATAAAAGAACACCGCTTAAAGGAATATACTCCGGAGCCGGTAACGGTAACAAATGGTTACAGTTATTCAACTTACAACAACACCGACAGCGGCATAATGTTTACATGGTGCCGGGATAGTGGTAAATTTTACTTTTTTGCAAGTTCAAGATAGCTTTATGAAAATTGTTTTACTTATAAGCCTCGCCGGAGTTGTCGGCACACTTTTGCGTTACTTTGCCGTAAAGGCGGTCAACGCTCTGCTGCCCGCTTTCCCGTGGGGGACACTGGCAGTGAATATCTTTGGAGCGTTCATTGCCGGATTTTGTTATGTGGTGTGCAAAAATAAGTTTGCCGGATTTGAAGAGTATTTTCCGGTATTGTTTATGGGCTTTCTGGGGGCGTTTACCACCTTCAGCAGTTTTGCCTTGGAAAGTGTGGTATTCTTCGATCAGGCTCAATACGCAAAATTCTTCCTGAACATACTCTTGCAGAACCTCACCGGCATAAGTGCCGCCGCCGGGGGATTTTATCTGGCAAAATACCTTTGGGAAAACTTAAAATAAATATTTTTTCAGCTATAAAGTTGCAAGTATGCCAAAATGCGGTTATATTAGGCGGTGTGCTTTATATATAATAAAGAAAAGTCAAGAAAGGATTTCCGATAAAATGAGCAGTGTAAATTTGAACCGTCAGAAAAAAATCAATGAGCAGATGAAAGAAGTAATGGACGATTTCGATCGTTTTGAATATTTCTTTGCCACTCATTGGAAACATATCGTGTGGGCAGCGGTTGCTGTGGTGGTGATCGTGGGGGTGATCGTTTCAGTAAAATATTTCAGTGCCAAAAGTGCCGCAGCCGCCGCACTGGCTTACGATAAAGCTGCCGATATAGCCCAGCTGGAAAAAGCCATCAAAGATCACGGCAAAGCTCCGGCAGGCGTTTATCTGCGTTTGGCTGGCATGTATATAGCCAAAAAAGATTACGCCAACGCCCGCAAACAGCTCGTTGCTGCCGCTTCCGACAGCAGTGCGGTGAAACTGCAGTGGAGAGCCCGCCTCAATCTGGGTTATGTGGATGAATTGGAAGGCAAGTTTGCCGCCGGTGCCAAAGCCTTTGCCGATTTTGCCAAAACCGTGCGTACCCCCGGCAGTGCCGCCTACGCCGCCGAGGCCTATGTTGCCGCCGGCAGACTTTACACTCTCGCCGGCAAAACTGCTGATGCCAAAACTGTTTTGGAATCCGGTCAGCGTTTTGTGCAAACCCTCCCTGCCGATGAGCGTGCAGTTTTGCAGAACTATACCGGCATGATCAACAGCATGCTTGCCAATCTGCCCCAGGCTGCCCCTAAAGCGGCTAAAGGCAAATAAGCCACATTCCCAACCTTCAAGGCAAAACAGCTGTTATGATTGTAGAACTTACCCGCCGCATGGAACGGGAGTTTACCGAATTGCAAGGTCGGCACGGTCGCAAAAAGAGTCCGTATTGCCTGTGCGAAGGGGTGCGGTGTTGCAGCGAAGTATTAACTTGCAGCGCCCGCAAAGATATCGTTCTGGCAGTGATCGGCGACAAATTGCGTGAGCTGCCTGATTTAAGCGATATAGATTACGCCGTAGTCAGCGATGAAAAACTCCAGAAACTCTCCGGCACCGTCACCAGTCAGGGTATACTGCTTTTGGTCAAAAGACCTTCTGTAACTCCGGAAAACTTTCCGGCACCGACCGATCCCTTTATTCTGGCAGTGGATAAGTTGGGCGATCCGGGCAACTTCGGTACCATCTTGCGTACAGCCAGGGCGGCGGGGCTGAAAGAGTTCTGGTACACTGCCGGTTCTTCCGATGCCTATGCACCTAAAGTGACCCGTTCGGCGTTGGGGGCACAATTCAGTATGTGCCTGCGGGAGTTTGCAGATTTGGCAGCCCTGACAGATTACGCTGCCCGGTGCGGGTTCAAAAACATTTATCTGACCGACCCCCACACCGGCGAAAGCTGTTTTGAGTGCGAAAAACTCTTTGAGAAAAGTGTGGTGGTCATTGGCAGCGAGGCCCACGGCATCGGCAGTGAAGCTGCGGGCAACCGGGTAACGATCCCCATGCCGGGTAATTTTGAATCGCTCAATGCGGCTCAAGCGGCAACCATTGTGCTCTTTGAGCATGTCAGACGCATAACCGGTAAAGGGTAAAATTTCATGCACACGGCATTTGTCAAATCCATTCCGGAACCGGGGGCGGTTTTTGAGCTGGAAAAGCGCGAGAGCGATCACTTGTTCAAAACTCTGCGGTGCCGGGTGGGCGAAAAATTGCGTCTGTGCGACGGCAAAGGCACCATTGCCGAAGCCGAAGCCGCCCCGGAGCGCTGCATAAAGGTTCTTTCCAAACAGACTTTTGAAGCTGACCGCATAGAATTGCATCTCTTTGCAGCTCTGCCCAAAAATGCTAAACTTGATTCTCTGCTCAAACCGGTAACTGAAGCCGGGGCGGTAAGCATAACGCCGTTAAAATGCCGTTACAGCGTGTCGGAAAAATCCGAAATCCCCGAACGCTGGTACACACTTCTGGAAGAAGCATGTAAACAATCGGGCAATCCCTTTCTGCCGGAAATCACCTCCACTATGACCGTAGCTCAAGCCGTGGAGTATTGCCAAAAAAACGATATAATGATTTTTTACGGAGCCCAGCATGGTACATTATTACTGCCCACAGATTTGCCCAGCCAGGGTATCTGCAAATTGGCGTGGATGGTGGGCCCCGAAGGCGGATTTGATGATAACGAAACAGCCTTGCTGGATCAAGCCGGTAAGGGCATAACCCTTGGCAAGTACATTTTCCGACTGGAAAATGCCGCATTGGCAGGCACTTCCTATTTGATAACACTGGCAAGAACTGCGGAGAAACTGCAATGAAAAATCTGTTTTTTTCCGGCGTGCTGCTGCTTTTTGCAGTTTGTGTGTTTACCGGGTGCAGCGAAAGCGACGAACGGCGGCATCCCCTTTATATCAAAGCCTTGCAGGATCGGGAAAACGGCAACGGCAAAGCTGCCGCTGAAAAACTTTGCGAACTTTTGAAACGCCGCCCGCGCAGTATCCACATCCACAAATTGCTGGCGGCAGTTTATGATGAAATGCTCAACGAACCGGCGAAAGCGGTCTATCACTATCAAGCCTATTTGCAGGCAGTTCCGGAGGCCTCCGATGCCGAAGAGATCCAGGCATGGCTCTTGCAGGCAGAAAAACGCCTCTATGCAGAATTGCAACAGCGATTCAATCATGAAAATACGCTACCTCCGGTAGTTGCCGCCGAAAAAACTACTGCAATCCCCCCCGCTGAAAAAAACGCAGAAGCCTCCCCCACGCCCGCCGGGAGTGCCCCAGATTTGGCAAACAATGACCAGCATACAGAAGTTATTGCGGCAAAAGATAAGGAAATAGCCGGATTAAAAGAGCAGCTTTCTCTTTATAAGACCCGTTATCTGGCAATACGCCAGACGGTTGAAAAAATGCGTGTAAAAACTGCCAATGCAGGCAATACCGGCAAATTAGCAACAGCTTCTTTACCTCAAGAAAATAAAACTCCGCTTCGCCAATACAAAGTTGTTGCGGGCGACACTCCCGGAAGCATTGCCCGCAAAGTATATGGCAAAAGTTCACTGCATTATGTTATTATGCGCGCCAATCCGCAAATCGATGCCCGCAAGTTGCGACCAGGCATGGTATTAAATATTCCACCCCGGCAGGAAAACTCAAAACAGGGAGATAAAAAATGAAGCACTCCATCCGGTTGATTTTTGCAATGTTGGTATTGCTGACCGTTTCAGGCTGCGTACTCACGGCCCGCAGTCAAAGGCAAACGACTTACTACGATCTGGCAATTCCACAAACAAACGATACGCTAAAAAATCTGAAAATTGTTTCGGTCAACAACAATACGCCCTCCCAGAGCCGTATGTTGTTCCGGGCCCGGGGCAACCGTATTGAGCAAGACAGTCTGAATTGCTGGATACAGCCGCCGGAACGGATGCTGCAACGATATTTGGTTCAGAAATTTCTGCAAGGCAACGCCGATGCTGACCAGCTGCTCACTGTCCGCTGTTCAATCAACGCCTTTGAGTTTGATATACCTGCATCAGAAGCTGTTTTAAGTATAAAATGCACTCTTCAGCAAAACGGAAAACAAAAAATTGTAATGCTTTCGAGCCGGGAAAAATTTACCGGCACAACTCCTGAAGAACTTGTTGCGGCAATGAATAAAGCAGTGAAAAAAACAGCCGGACAACTTGCCGCCGCAGCAGAAAATTTCGGTAAATAATCAAAGGTTTTCAAGCGGCACCATGTGCGGGATAGTCGGCATTTACAATTCTCTTGAGCCGGAAAAAGCTCTTCAGCAAGCTACCTGTATGGCAGAAGCTCTCCGTCGCCGGGGACCGGATGCCGGAGGCGTACAAAATTTGCACAATACAGTTTTCGGCCACCGGCGGCTTTCGATCATCGACTTGGATGAACGCTCCAACCAGCCCATGTATTCTGGAAATAAAGAGTGCATGATCACCTTCAATGGCGAAATATACAACTATCGGGAACTGAAAAAAGAGCTGGAAAAAGCCGGAAGCAACTTCAAAACCACCGGCGATACCGAAGTGATCCTTGAGCTTTATCTGCAAAAAGGTGTTGAAGGGTTGAGCAAGCTGGACGGCATGTTTGCTTTTGCTGTTTTTGACTCCCGCAACAACACGCTTTTGCTCATGCGGGATCGGCTGGGCAAAAAGCCCCTTTACTACTTTGTTGCCCCCGATGGAGCGGTAGTTTTTGCCAGCACATTGCAGGCGTTGAAAGTCCATCCGGCGTGGCAGGGCGAATTGGATGCCGAAGCGATAAAGGATTTTCTGGCATTAAGTTATATACCCCACAATAAGTGTGTATACAAAAATGTTTACCAGCTGCCGCCTGCCGCGCAAATGATCTTTGATGCCGGGGGCAAAGCAGAGTTGAAACGCTATTGGCAAGCGAACTATCAGGAGAAATTGAATATATCTTTTGAAGATGCCGCCGATATTTTGCAAAAAAAACTCCACAACGCTGTTGCCAAGCGGCTGATTGCCGATGTGCCCTGCGGCATATTCCTTTCCGGCGGAGTTGATTCAGCGGCGGTGGCGGCATTGGCAAGTATGCACAGCAGCGATACGCTGCACGCCTATACCATAGGTTTTAACGAAAGCAGATACGATGAACGCCTTCTTGCCGCCGCTACGGTGGATTTTCTGAACCGCCGTCAAGCTGACAGTTTGGTACACCACACAAAAATCGTTGACTGCCGCAGTTTTGAGCTTTTGCAGGAGCTGGTGCAAAGTTACGGCGAACCTTTTGCAGATTTTTCGCTGCTGCCCACGGCATTGTTGAGCAAGTTTGCTGCGGAAAATCACAAAGTGGTGCTTTCCGGTGACGGCTCCGACGAAATTTTCGGCGGCTACGAGCGTTACCGTGCCATGCGCTATTGTGGGATGCTGGAAGCTGCCCTGCCCGCGGCGTTCCGCCGACTGCTTGCCCAAACCGCCAGCCGCATTTTTCCGGATCACGGCAAACGCTCCAAGCTCTCGCAGCTCTGCCGCCTGCTCAAATTGGCGGCAACGCCGGAACATTTGCGGTATATAAGTTTGATGTGCAAAACCACTGCGGATCTGGAAGCTGAACTCTTTGGCGAAAAACTGCAAACGAGTGACCATTTTACCGGCAGCAGCATCGCTCAAGCGTTGCTCAATGTTACCACCCCTGACCCGGCAGAACGCTATGCGGAGTGCGATCTGAAAACCTACTTGCCCGACGATATTTTAGTAAAAGTCGACCGGGCAAGTATGCACTTTTCGCTGGAAGTAAGGTCGCCGTTTCTGGATAAAGATGTAGTGGAATTTGCCGCCCGCTTGCCCTTTGAGTTCAAACAGAAGGGCTGTGACCGCAAAAGAGTGCTCAAGCGGGCAATCAAAGGCATGATCGCCGACGAAGTGGCCAACGCTCCCAAACGGGGCTTTGCCGTACCCATCGGCGAATGGTTCCGCAACCAGTGGCAAAACCAAATCCAAACCCATTTGCTGGAAGGCAAACTGGTCAAAGATAACTGGATAAACAAACCGGCATTGGAAAATCTGCTCCAAGCTCATAATACATACCAACAAGACCACAGCGAACTAATAGGCAATATGCTAATGCTGGAACTGTTTTTGGAAAAAAACTGCTGAAAGCAAAATTTTGGCATTCAAAAATCTTCTGCAAAAAATAAAAATCGCCTTGGTTCAGGCAGAATATTACCCTCAATGCCGTAAAAATCAAATTATATATCAGACTATTGCTTGACTTTTTACATTTGGTTACTATATTATTAATATAATTTGATAACTACAAAAAAAAGGTAGCTATATGAGTTTGACAAATCAGGAAAAGCAGGAACGATTCAGAAAAAAGGAATATCTCAAAAAAGTAGCTGATAAAATTTTTCGTGATTGGCAACTTTTAGGCTGGCGGGAATTTCAAAAAAACCCTAAAGATGTAAAACTGGAATTGGAAAAAATCGCAGACCTGCCGTCTGGATGGAGTAATGCCGATTACGATCAGGCATTAAAAGCATTTCAGATTTTCAGTGATGAACTTTATTCAGGGAATCCGCATTTATTGCAAAATGATATTTGTGCCGGACGGAATAGCGTGTGTGATCCAATGACTTCGCCGGATGGTGTCCGGTTGATCAGGGAACAGAAAAATGCTGTATGGCAAGCGAAAAAACTTGTTTCACACATAAATTCTGCAATGGATTTGAGTGGCGGAGTTGCTTCTGATAACGCTGCCGTTGTAATGGAATTGGCTCGGAATGCCGGGTTATCGCTGCTGAAAGAAAGCATTGTTCCTAAATCAAAAGCCGCCGCTATTTGTTTATTGATGACCAATCCGCTGCAAAAAAAGCCGGAGTGGCTGATTGATGAACTTGCTGTAATTCTGAAAGAACAACTCGGTGAAGATGCTATGAAGCAACTTAAGGAGAAATTATGAGATACGCATTAGAAAATGGAATAAAGAAAGAAGCCACAAAAGGGGCGAAAGGAATGTGTCTGTGCTGCGGAGCGGAAGTTATTGCTAAATGCGGTAATATCCGTATTGCTCATTGGGCGCACAAAAATAATGAAGAGTGTTCTTATTCAATGAAAGAACCTAAAACCCAATGGCATCTGGATTGGCAGAATTATTTTCCTAAAAAATGGCAGGAAGTCAGATGTACTGATGAACAAACTGGTGAAATTCACATTGCAGATATAAAAACTACCAATGGTTTAGTTGTGGAGTTTCAACACTCTGCAATAACACCGGAAGAACGCTCCTCCAGAGAACAATTTCATAAAAATATGATATGGGTGATAGATGGAACGAGGTTGAAATATGATTTCAAACGTTTTACTAAGAACATTGAAAATCTGCAACCTCTTATAATCTCTAATTCTGAAATACCATTCTCTTTATACACAATAAACTGGGTAGATGAAATCTTACCCCCAAGTTGGTTATCAGCAACAGTCCCATTGTATTTCGATTTCAGACCTGAGAAAATAGATGCTTCAGAAAGTGATCAACAGAAATCATTACGGAATCTTATATGGGGATTTTTCAGAATAGGGAAAACAATTTTTGCTGTATCAATGACACATGATTGTTTTGTTGATTATGTACAAAGAGAAATAATAAGAAATATTGAGCTGTATGATATTGCAACCACGCAGCCCAAGCCAATAATACATCCGGCTACTGTATCTCCAACACCTCAAACTCCGAAACATATCTATCGTGAAAAAAATTTCCATCCCGGTATGAATGCTCGGCAAATCAATCGCATGAAATCAAAAAATCCCGGTAGAACATTCTAACAATACCAAATGTTGTTTGATTTTTATTCTGTTGCCACTCGCCAGCGATAACATTTGTCATCGCTGGTAAAATAAAATTCTTTGATGTCTTTGTGAAAACGCAATGGAGTTGTATGATATGTTGTATGTGGAACATTGTTGTAATAGGTCGTTATAGGATATGATGTGCCGCCGGTTGTATATGTTTTTTCCCATACATATATATTTCCTCCTTTACCGTCAGTAGTAACTCGTGCTGGAGCACCAAAAGCTTGAATAACGGCGGAACAGGGTTTGCCAAAAAAAGAATTATAATATAAATAGTCGGCATATTTGCGGAATGATTCTTCGCGTTCTTCCATTAAAGCTATTTCAGACAAACCTAAAGTTAAAGGACAAATTAAAACCCGGCCAACAATCTTTATTGTTGTCATAACACCGTTGTCTGCAGGTTCAATATTAAGTCCACCACGAGGATATTTTTTAACAGCTTCAATTTGTTGTGCCTCTGTTAACCCGTATGTGCTGGCACAACCACAAAGTAATAATATAAGCAAAGTAAATAGAGAAAAATATATTTTTTTCATATTACGATATCCCAAACTAATATTTGATCTATCATTAATATACCTTACATTATTAACAAATCAAATATTGTTTACAGACCGCTCTATGTTTTCTCAACTTGCCATGATGCAGTTCAAATACAAACCGGTAACAAATGACCTTGATTTTTGGCATGCAAAATAGAACATCCGGATGCTGATTTATAAGCCCAGCAGTTTTGCTACCCGGTAGAATTCGCTTACGCTCCATGCCTGGGCGGCGCAGCCGCCCCAGTTGTGGGGGTAGTCGCCATCTGCCACTTCCGGCAGCTGCCCCGGACAACCGTCGTTGAAGTAGTGGGAGCTGGATTTGAGCAGTGCCCTTGCGGCATCCAGAACTTTGTCGCCGCCGGTCAGGTAAAACGCTTCCACATAGCTGGGGAATGGCCAGCACCACGCAGTCCCGTTGTGATATGCCGCTTTCCGGGAAGTATCTTCCGGGCCGCAATAGTGTCCGATATAGGGAAAATCGGGGTTATTGAGCAATCTGCCATGGAGTCTGACCGGCAAAGGCGGCGTTACCGGAAAGTTTCCCAAACTGCGGATGGCTCCGGGGATCACCAGTTTGCCGCAATTTTCCACGATCCGCCGTTTGAGTTCTTCATTCTGCACAGCCCCCAGCGTTACGGCAAAAAGTGCGTTGGGCCTGATGGCGTTATCTGCTGCGGCTCCCGCTGCTGGGGTATCCGGAGAAGCATGCAGGCAATCGCTCAAGCGGTCATATTGGGGTAAATAGAAATATTTTTCTATGGATCTGCGGGTCAATTCAGCAGCATTTTTGTATTTATCTATATAATCGCCCAGCATATTCTGCAATGCAAACCAGAGAGCCTGTATCTCGATGGGGTAGCCTGCCCGGGGCGAACCGGCGGGATAGTTGGTATCCATCCAAGTATAATGGGGCGGGCTGTAAATGAGATTGCTCTCTTTATCGGCAAAAATACCGTTGCCGGTACCCACCTGGTAATAGTGGGCAATGGATTCGATTATCTCCAGCACCGGGCGTTGTTTTGCCCCTGCCCGGGCAGATAAAATTTCTGCTGAACCGGCAGCTTTTATGTAGTCGGCGATCGCCACTGCCAGCCAGAGCGGGGCGTCGCTGGTTTCCCGGTTAGAGTCGTTGTTGCCCCGGATCATGTTGGGAATGGTGCCCTGCTTTTCAAACCCGGCAAACTGCAATATCACCTCCCGGGATTCAGCAAGCATATTAGCTGCGATCATGCCCCGCAGCACGATCAAAGTATCTCTGCCCCAGTCCAGAAACCACGGATAACCGGCAATGACCGTGCGGTATTCGTTGCGTTTGACCACAAAGGTCTTGAGGGAGTTTTCCGCAACTTCCACAATATCGCCACCGGCGGGGAAGCGGTCGTAAGCCGGGTATTCCGGAAGAGTATCCGGTATCGGCGCAACTGCCGAAAGGGTGAATTGTTCGCCGCCGGTGATATTGCCGGAGAAATAGCCGGGACTGTAAAGATCGCTCTTATTTTCCAACCCGTAATAGCTTTCCAGCGGCAACTCTACCATATACTTCCATTCATCCGCCCGGTAAAAGCGGCAATTTTCCATTTTTACCATAAGCTGCCGGTCACAGGCGGGGGCAAAAACAAAACCGTTTTCCGAACTTGTAATTGCCTGCTTGTAGGCTTTTTCAGCTCCGGCGTATGCTTTGGTAACGGCGTGATTATCCCGGTCGTCGATATCGCAGCGGAGAATTATTTCTATGGGTATATTATCTGCCAGCAGCCGGGGATTATTGCCTGCCGGACGGCGGCGGAACTCCAATTTTACGGCGTTGGCATTAAAGGCAAATCTGCCGGTTATATCCAATTTTACCGCTTTGCCCTGCCCCACAGGCACATCAAATTCCCAGCGGGCAAGGTTGCGGCTGCCGCAGCGGAAGGAACTCTGCACGGCAAAGTTCACCTCCTGCGAAAAACCGTTCAACACCAGCCACACCCGGCAGCGGGTCAGCAGCACCCGGCGATCCACCGGATAATCGGCGTTGAGGTTGGCTGCCAGCAAGGCATCGTATTTGCTGACCAGTTCGCCCCAGCGGGCAGGTACTTGCATATAGCCGCCCAGAGCGTTGACGCCCAGAGCGTGCCGCGGCGGGCCGGATTTCAAATCCTGATTATTGAAGCTCAATTTAATAAGCTCCCGGCTGTTTTCCGGCGGCAGATACCTTATATGGCTTTTGCGGCGAAGGATTTTATCATCTTCAAACACCGTCATTTCCAATACCGGGTCGTTTTCCGGCAGTTCATCCAAAGTCAGCGGCGCAAAGAGGGCAAAGTATTCGTTTTCGCTCAAACGCACCGAACGCTCGAACCGCAAGGTCTTTTCCCCCACTTTCAGCTCGGCACGGAAAGAGCATCTGCTCCGGATAGCCAGACACCACCCCGGCGGCACCATCACCAGCCGGTTGGTATCCACTTCGTCGCAGAACTCCACCACCGAACGGTTGCGGAAAATATTTTTCCAGTCGATACTCGAATCCGTCAGCATATCTTTTACGGAACGCTCCAGCGGTATCCCGGCTGCCAGCAACGCTTTGCCCAGAGCAAGTTCCAATTTCTGCTGGCGGATCAACTCGGGTGTGCGGAAAGGACTTTTCAGCTCGTTTTCCACTTGCTCAAGATAAGTTTTATCGTTGGATATAAGCAGACATTCACCGGGGGCAAGTTCGCACTGATACTCGCCATTTACTACCTCAAAGTGCAAATCGCTGTTTTTCAGCAACTCGCAGCAGTCGTCCAACGCTCCCGGCAGCATATCAGCCGGGAACCGGACTGACGATTTATCCCGCCAGTTAAGATTTATCAGCCCCAGCACTGCTTCGCCGGAGCGTTCACGCCTGACTGCCAATGCTTCGCCGGAAGTGTGATTGCACCAGGATTTTTCCGCTCCGCCGTAAAATGCCGGGTGCAGCCGCATAACGCTGTGCAATCTTTGCAGAAAGCCTACCATGTTCCGTTGGGCACCCCAGTTCAGCGAACGGTTTTCGTGCACATCGATTTTTTCTCTGGCGAACCACTCCACGCCGTTGGTAAAGCCGAATGCTCCGGCATCGCACATAAGCATCATCAAGGCACAACGCATTTCAGCAAAGGTTTCGCCGGTGGCGGCAAGGCGGTTGTTGTCGTGAGTTTCGGCAAAGTTGATCAAGGTTCCGGCAGTGGAGCTGATATTGCGGGCGTAAGCTGAATAATTTTCCACCTCATAGCGGCTGTAATTCTGGAAAAGTTCCGAATATGCCCAGTCCAGACCGCAATCTTTCAAAAGTACGCACTGTTTATCCTGCGGGCCGCCCAGACCTTCGAGCATAAAAACTGTATCGGGGTATTCGCTTCTTACTTTAGCTTCAATATACTTCCACGCCTCCACCGGCAACATGTATCCGGCATCGCAGCGGAAACCATCCACCCCTTTCCGGCACCAGTACAAAAATACTTCTGCCATAAACATCTGGACTTCTTTTCGGGCGTAATCCAGCTTGCACAAGTCTGCCCAGACTATGCCCCATGCTCCCGGCGACTCAATGCGGTTATCTTGCGAATTACGCACAAACCACTCCGGGTGGCGGGTCTGCAAAGTGCTTGCCCAACCGGTGTGATTAACAGGTATATCCAGAAAGATCCGCCCTTTGCGGGCATGAACAGCATCCACCAATTCGCCAAACTGTTCCAGCGGCGTGGCACATTCGTCAAACTCCGCCAGAGCCGGATCTACGGAAAAGTAGTCCAGCACCGCAAAGGGGCTGCCGAATCTGCCCATGCGGCCGTAGACTGTGGGCGTGGGATGAATGGGCAAAAGCTGCAAGATACGGCTGCCCAGTGTGCCGAAAATAAAATCCAGCTTTTTCTTCAAATCCCGGAAAGTCCCGGAGGGGGGTATCACCGTATAGTTTTCGGAATCCAGCCGCTTGAGCAGCGCTTCATCTTCCGGAGAATTTTTGCCGAACTGCCGGACAAATGCCGTATACATCAAGTTGGCTCCGAAGTTGTCGGCGGCTTCCACTTTCAGCTTTAAGTTAGCTCCTTCGCCCCACAAGAGCGGAGCATTTTCTTGTGCCGGAGCAAAGAATGGTTTAAGCTCAAAAACCCCGGTTTCGTTAAGGATCAGCTCCAGCTCAAAACGATTTTTGCTTACTGCTTTAAGCTCCAGATCGTGCCAATCTCTGCCCACGCGGCGTTGATTGTTTTCCACCTCGTTGATGATCTCTTTGCGGCGGACAGCTGCCATACCTACATTGGTGCGCAAGAACGCTTTACCTTGCGGAAAAGGTTCTCTATTTTGAAAGTAAAACTTTACACACTCTCCGGCGTAAAAGATCCGCCGCTTATCTGATAAACCGAACTCCAACATAGTTTCTACCGGGATCAATCGTCGTTTCTGCCGCCCAGCAAGCCGGAGCGGATCAGGTAATAAAGCAAAGTAAGCAAAGCACTTACCGCACTTGCCACATAGGTCATAAATGCCGCATTAAGCACCGCTCCTGCCGAAGCAGCCTCCGGGCGGGAAACGATCCCGGCAGATACCATAAGTTTTTTGGCACGGCTGCTGGCATTGTACTCCACCGGCAGCGTTACCAGCGTAAACAATACTGCCATACTGAAAAGCGCTATACCGATAAGCATCATACTTTGACTTTGAAAGATAAATCCCAAAAGCAAAATAAAGTACGATGCCTGACTCCCCAAATTCGCCACCGGCACCAAGGCGCTGCGCATGGCAAGCGGTCCGTAATTGGTGGCGTGCTGAATAGCGTGCCCCGCTTCGTGGCAAGCCACCCCGATAGCTGACAAACTGCTGCTGGAATAGACCTGATCGGAAAGGCGCAATGTGTGGCTGGTGGGGTCGTAGTGATCCGTAAGCATACCGTTGACATGTTCAATGGTCACATTATATATACCGGCGGTTTCCAGAAGCCGCCGTGCCGCTTCTGCCCCGGTCATGCCGCTGGAAGAACCGATACGGGAATATTTATTGAAAGTTGTCGTCGTAAACAAACTTGCCAACCCGGCAAGAATAAGTCCCGGCACCATAAACAACAAATAAAGCGGATCAAAAAACATAATAAAACCTCCTGAAAAAAAATTAACACTGCCCGTAATTTAGCATAAAATCAGTATGGTGCAAACTGAAAACTGCTGCACAACGGCAATATTTTCTCATATTTTCAAACAGACCGGATTTTCCACGCAATAGTTCAGGAAAAAAGCAAACGAAAACAACTGTGATCACAATATAAAAAATAATTTGCTTTTTCTCTGAATATAAGTTATATTAGCACCCAATGGCAGTTTTTCAGCAAAGCCAACACTCAATCATTGATTCCAAAAAAAGGGGAGAGCAGATAATGTATTATTCCATCTACCAAAAGCCATCTTCATCTATGGTAACCGATTACAGTGATTATATAAAGTTCAACAGCAAAGCCAATGTAAAAACTAACCACTGCAATGCCGCTATCAATATTACCAATACAGAACAATCGCTGCTGGTGCTGGAAAACAATGTAACACTCAGTGTAACTAAAAATTTTTACGCAGAGCTCGGGTCTTACTATGAAGGTATTTTCAAACGCGACGGCGAACTGCACATTGCCGGCAATAACACCGCAAAAACAATTTCAGTAACGGCAAAGTTCACCAAGAATGTTGTAAATCTGGTAGATACAGCTGCAATCAAAGTATACTCCACACTCACCATTTACGGGCCGGAATTTCTTTATACCATCAAAGCCACCGCCAACAACTCTGCAAACTCGCGGGCAGCAGGTATTTTTGCCTACGGATTGATTTCAGCAGCAGTTATCAGCAAAGCTATAACTGTTCAGGCAAAATCCACCGACTACGGCGGTCAGTCAGCCACCTATGCAATACAGATTTTCGGAGATACCGATTTCCGAGCCGGAATAACCGGAAATATTCAGTCCAAAGCAACATCAGCCAAAGGCGAAGCCAAAGCTTATGGTATAGATGTTGATGGTGATCTGACACTGCAAAAACAGCTTGCCAGCAAAATAAATGTATCAGCCTCCGGTAATATCCTGCTTGAAGGCAGCCTTACTGAAGCTGCCGGTATTCAGATAAACGGTACAGCAAAAATATACAATATCAGCAAATCCATAACCGTTTCCGCCAAAGATACCGGCAAAGTCAGCAGCCATGCGATTGATGCGACAGACGGCGCAGTTTTTATTTACGGCAAAAATACCGCAGCTGTATCGGTTTCGGCGGTATCAAAGAAGGATTTGGCATCTGCTTTCGGTATTCAATCCGACGGTCTGCTGATTTCGGCTTGGAACGGTAATTTTACGATTTCCGCCAAAGGCAATTCAGCAGAAGCCGCACTCTTTTACAGCGAATACGAAGGTTCAAGCTTTTTCAATCAGCTTGCCGGTAAATTCAATGTAACAGCAACCGCTGCCAATTCAACTGCCACAGCAATCGGATTTTTCAGCCGGAACGGTTCCCGCTTCGGCGACTTGACCAAAGTAAAACTTACGGTCAAAGCCACATCCAGCAAAGATTCAGCATTTGCTTGCGGCATATATTCCAGTGAAGCCGGTTTTTCTCTGCTCAACGGTACCGCCCGAAATATTGGGGCGATTACTGTTTCCGCCTCCGGCAGCAAGACCCAAGAGAGCACAGCCTACGGCATTTACCTGCCCAAGGGAATTATTATGTCAGACAGCAATAGCAGCCTGGGGCTGCCGCTTGAAGGTACCATTAAAGTTACTGCCGCCAATGGCATAGCCTACGGCGTTGTTGCACAAACCGTGGATGTATCAAGTGCTTTGAATATCAATGCCAAAGGCAGTTCGGCAAGCTGCGCATATATGCTCGGCGGCACTCTGGAATCCCAGCTGCACATTTACAAAGCCACGGTCAAAGCCGAAGTCAGCAACAAGAAAAACAAAGACAATGCCTACGCAGTGTTCTGCTCCGAAGGCGACGCCTCCCAGGTTGTAACCATCTCCGACGGAGCCAAAGTTACCGGCAATATCAACTTGGGCGGCGGTACGGACTTGCTTGAAATCGGTCAGGATTCCACCTTCAAAGGTTCATGCAGCAATGTTGAAAATGTCTGGATCGAATTGAGTGCCTCCAACCGTAAACAGGCGGCATGGGCTATTATGGATTCCGACAATGCCACAGCCGTCGACCTGCGCATTGATTTTGATTACGGTCTGACTGGCAAATTCATCATCTGCACCAAAGAATCCGATATGGCATGGTCAGATGCCATCCAGAACCAGATTGATCTGTCGTTCGGTGCTGACGATGTAGTGGAGTATTCGCTGCTCGGCGGTACTTTTAGTGATTCATTCTACAATTTTGAAATTGAGTTCTCCGGCAATAAAATGCTGCTCAATGTTACCGAAAAGTAAGTAATTAAAAACTGAACAGCTTTTTCCCCGCAACGCCAATTGGTGTTGCGGGAAAAATGTTTTTATGCTTATTTTTTGACATAATATGAAATATTTCTGTAAAAAAACCATTTCTTTGCGGTAATATTGTTACTTTTTCAGTTTGGCGTGCTATATTTAATTGTCAAGTTAAGATATGGGAGATAAAAATCCCGCTAATATAAACAATTAAAAACAAGGATGCAAAAAATGTTTATCGACATTCATGCTCACGCTTATCGCAAGCCCTTTTTTCAGCTGCCCGGACGCAAGCCCTGGCCCTGCCCCGATCAGCTTATTGAATTCTATGACCAGCACGAAGTGGAAAAGGCGGTTCTGCTGCCTTTGATCGGGCCGGAATTTTATCTGCCGCAGGCTAACGAAGATATTCTGGAAGCAGCTGAACGCTTCCCCGGCAGATTCATTCCTTTCTGCAACATCCACCCCAAAGCTATGTGGAACGACCACTTTACCAAGCTGGAAGATGTTTTCAAACAGTATCGGGATGCCGGGTGCAAGGGTGTTGGCGAAGTTATCTGCAACATGAGCTTCTTTGATCCCTTTATGACCAACTTGTTCCGTGCTATCGAAGAAATGCAGTGGCCCATGACTATCCATGTGGCTCACCGTTACGGCCGCTGCTACGGTATTTATGATGAACCCGGTCTGCCCGGTCTGGCGGAAACGCTTCAGCGCTTCCCCGGCATGAAGATTTTTGCTCACAGCCAGACTTTCTGGGCGGAAATCGGTACTTTGACTCATCCTCACGAGCGTGCCGGTTATCCCAAAGGCAAAGTTATCGAAGGCGTGGTGCCCAAGCTGCTGCGCAAGTATGACAATCTTTATGGCGACCTCTCTGCCGGTTCGGGCTGCAATGCTCTTACCCGTGATGAAGAATTTGCCGTCAAGTTCCTCAACGAATTTCAGGATAAACTTATGTTCGGTATCGACATTTGCTCCGCCCCCGGCGAACCGCACCATGTCGGCTTGATCAACTTCCTGAAAAAACTCCTTGCGGAAGGCAAGATCAGCCAGACGGTCTTCAACAAGATCGCCAAAGAAAATGCAGTCAGACTGCTGGGGCTGTAAGATAACGGTTGTGTTGTGGGGAAAAACAGTTGATGTTGTTTCCCGACAGCATACGCGGCAACAGCCGCGAAGCGCGGTTAGCGCCGCGAGCGCATGTGAAAGTAGTCAGCAGGATTTTATCCTGCTGACCGAGCGGCTCCGCCGCGCTGTTGAACGGAGTCGAGCGAAGCCATCCGGCGTTTGAGGACGATTTTACGGCAAGCCGTAAAATCGCTTAAGGGGGCGGCAGCCCCCGCCGTTAATTTAAAGTTGTTAGGAATTACGCTGGATATAGCAGCCAAATGAGCACCGGGGTTCAAGGGGGGAAAGCAATCCCCCCTTGGTTGTGCGGCAAATACCATATTGCTGCCGATAAAAGATAGTCCGCACATCTCTGCCTCTTTCTGATAACTGTAGCTTGTTCTGTTGCAAAATTTGCATTTTATACTTCTTTTCAGTTTAAAAAAGTACTTTGGGGATTTTTTATGGAAAAATTCACTCATTTTGATATTTACTTTGCTTGGGAAAACAATACTCTTACTTTGGGCAACAGCTCCTTTCAACGCACTGTTGACTGGTCGTTGGGGCTGCCGAAAACTTTATCTATGCTATCTGGCAATTTGAGTGTTGCTGTTGAAAATTCTGCTTTTGACTTCCATCTGGCAGGTTTTCCGGACCCCGGCAATGCCGAAATCCGCTGTGCTTATCAAGTCGTTGATACTGAATATGCTCTGCTGCAAGCTCCGGATGGCAATGGTGCGAAGTTTACAGTCACTACCCACGAATCAGGGCGGGATCTTACCATCAAAATCTCTTATATCGTTTATCCGGAACTGCCGGTTATGGCTGTGGAAAGTGAAATTTGTTCTGCCGTAACTCCCATGCTTTACTGGCACGAGCGGCAGCGGAGCAAAACTTTTCAAACTCCCGGCAGAGTCAACGGCAGTCTGACCATTGTTGACGCTTTGCAGCTCAAGGATTTTCAGGCGGTCAAGTCCGTGGAATTTCAAATGCGTACCGACTACTTTGATGAGCCGGTATTGGAACACTTTATTGGAGAAAATGAAGAGGTTTTCGGTAATATCCTGCTGGCGGAAAATCCTTCTCACGCCCAATTTTTCTTTTTGCAGGAAGCGCCCCCCTCTATGGAACGCCGGGGCAATGAGCCGGGGGATTTTCTGGTCAACGGCAATCATCTTGCCAGTTTGGGCAGCGGCATAACGCCCGATGACATTCTGCCGGGGAGAGTTCTCCGCACCAACCGGGTGGTTTGCGGTGTGGCACTTGATGGCAATGGAGCCAAACTTATCAAACAGTATTTACGCCTCCGGCAGGCGGCGGCGAGCAAAGTTTATGGAGCTATTACTGTAAACCCCTGGGGGTGCGGGTGTTTTCCAAAACTTCTCAACGAAGATTTTCTTAAAGCTGAAATCGCTGCGGCGGGCAAACTGGGAGCTGATACTTACCAGATCGACGACGGCTATCAGCATGGCGGCCTTGCGGATATGGCGGTACACAACCAAAAACTTGATGCCGCTTATTGGACTACCCGCAATGATCTGCTGCCGGAAGGGTTTGCCCCCCTTGTTGAACTTGCCAAAGCGAGCAACATCAAGCTGTCACTGTGGTTTGCGCCATCGCTTAACCAGGCCTACATGGATTGGCAGACCAGCTGCGATATATTGTTAAATCACTGGCAGAACTCCGGGTTTGAGAGTTTCAAGCTCGATGGAGTGATTTTCAACAGTTACACTGCCGAAGAAAATTTCGGCAAGCTTTTGCAAGAACTCTACAACCGCTCCAACGGCGAAATCACCGTAAATCTGGATGTTACCAACGGTACCCGGGGCGGTTTGTGGAAGTTTGCCGAATACGGCTTGATTTTTCTGGAAAACCGTTACTGCTGCCACAGATGGGTAACGCACCCCTACCAACCCGGCAACACGCTGGATAATGTGTGGAATCTTGCTAAATATTGCCGTATACAGAATTTGCAGATCGAAGTGCCTTCGCCGGATAATATCAATATTGAGCGATATACCGCAAACGCTCTGCCTTTGCCCACCGAGTATGATTTTGCGTATTGGGCAATGATCCCCATGTTTGCCAGTCCTTTGCTGTGGCTTACGCCGTCGCAGCTGGCAGCAGCACGCTCCCAAGTACTGACTGAAATAATGGCGATCCAGAAAAAATACCGGAATTGCTGGCGAAATTCGCTGATTACGCCCGTGGGCAGCCGCCCCGATGGTAAATCCATTACCGGATTGTATGCCGATACCGGGTACCTTTTGGTTTTCCGGGAAATATCAGCCCCCGAAAGTGCAGTGCTGGAGCTGCCGGATTTTACCGCCGCAGAAGTGCTTTACTCCACAGCACCGGTCGAATTGAGTTCTGCGGGCAAAGTCTTTATGCCGACACCCGGCAGTGCGGCGTTGCTGCGTTTGCAATAAGCTCTGTTCCCAATGCGAGTAGGTAGATAAAAATGACAGATATACCTGTGCATTGAGAATTTTTTCAAAATTTGAATGGCATTTATCTTTTTGCTCCGCAAAAAGATAAATGC
>JAZMZK010000075.1:0-17370 GCA_045585955.1 Victivallaceae bacterium | reverse complement strand
GGCATTTATCTATTTGTGTAACAAATAGATAAATGCCAATAAAAGGTTTGGAAAAGGGTGATGGGGTTTGGGGAAGAGGGAAAGAACCTTTCCTCAAAAAGGTTTTTCCCTCTTCCCCAAGGCTCCCATATCAACCTTTGTCGGGAACATAGCGATAAGTAAAACCCCTGTCCGGGGTCACGGATTTTTTCGAGTCAGAGCCGAAACTATTTCTTCAGCCAGAGCTTCGCCGATGCCCGGGACTCTCCGGCAGATGGTTTTGACATCGGCTTTCCGCAGTTCCCGCACCGAACCGAAGGCTTTGAGCAAAGCAAGTTTGCGTTTTTCGCCGATCCCCGGCAGATCGTCCAGCAGCGATTCGGTCAAACGCTTCTGCCGCAGTTCCCGGTGGTAACTTATGGCAAAGCGGTGGGCTTCGTCACGGATTGCCTGCAAGACCCGCAAGCCGGGGTTGTGCCGGTCAAGAACCAATGGCTCGTGCCTGCCGGGAATGTATATTTCTTCGTTGCGTTCGGCAAGACCGATCACCGGCAGCACGGGGCAGTTTATTTCGGTGAGTTTTTTCAATGCGGCATTCAGCTGTCCCATGCCGCCATCGACTACCAGCAAGTCCGGCAGGGGGCGTTTTTCTGCCAGCAAGCGGGTAAAATGCCTGCCCACGACCTCCGCCATGCTGGCAAAATCGTTGGCACCTTCCACGGTTTTGATGCGGAAGCGGCGGTATTCATCCCTTGCTGGTCTGCCATCAACAAAAACGGTCATACTTGCCACTGAAAGCTGCCCCAGAGTGTTGGATATATCAAAACACTTGATGATTTTAAGCTCCATAGGCAGTTTCAGAGATTTCTGCAAAGCCGTCATGGCTTCCGGCCCGGTGTGGGAGGGTATGTAGGCATTTTCAAAACTGCGGTTTTTAGTGCCGAAAACTGTTTCCAGATTGTTCATCACATCCCGCCAGCGTCCGGCTCGCTCGTAATCCAGATTGGCGGCGGCTTCCCGCATTTTTTCCTGAACCGCAGCAGTTACGCTGTCAAGTTTGCCCGCCAAAACTTCCAACATGGCATCGACTTTTTTCCGGTAATCACTTTGAGTGATCGCCCCGGTGCAGGGCGAAGAACAATCTCGGACAATGCGTTTCAAACAGCGTTTGCGGGTTTCCGCATCGGGGTAATTGCTGCGGCATGCCCGCAAGCCGAAGTGCGCCAGCAGAAATTCCAGCGTGCTTTTCAACGCTGTTCCATGGGGAAACGGCCCGAAATAAGTGGCGTTATCATCCTTTTTTATCCGGGCAAGAGTCAAAGTGGGGAAGGGGTCGTCCAGCTTGATTTTCAGCAATAAATAGCGTTTGTCATCCCGCATAAGTATATTGTAATAAGGAGCATAATTTTTGATCAGCCGCGACTCCAATATCAACGCTTCATCTTCGGTTTTGACCTGAAAAAACTCCCATGTATGTATAGTGTGGATAAGCTGGCGGAGTTTGACATCGGCTTGTTTGACTCTGCCGGGCTGAAAATAGGAACTCATTCTCCGCCGCAGATTTTTGGCTTTGCCCACATAAATAACGGTGCCGAAAAGATCCCGGTAGACATAAACTCCCGGGTGGGGCGGCACTTTGGAAGGCAGAAAATTTTCTTTGAGCTCGATCATGGAACCTTAAAACTTATTTGAGTTTCCACACTTTTAATGCCATACGCATATACATTTCCGGGAATTTGCGGGTAAAGCTTATAAATAACTTATACCACCCGGGATAGATCAATGTTCCCTTGCCTTTCAAGGCGGTATTGACCACTTTGCGGGCAAATTTTACAGTGCTTACATTATTGCCGGGGGTATCCGGGCACTCCCGCAAAGTTATTGCCCGGCTGGAAAAGCCCGTGGAGATCCTGCCCGGGCAGAGGGTCAGGACTTTTACATTCTGCACCCCGGCTTCCGCCCGCAGCGTTGCCGAAAAACTTGCCAGTGCCGCCTTGACCGCACTGTAAGCTCCCATGCAAGGCACCGGCGCAAATGATGCCACGCTGGCGGTGTTGATGATAAACCCCGAACTTTCAGAGAGCATGGGCAGCAGCAGTTGAGCCAATCTTACCGGAGCAAAAAAGTCCACCTCAAACATTCTCCGCAGCTCTTCCGGCGGCAGCTCCTGCCAGGTGGCATAGCCACCGAAACCTGCGTTGTTGACCAGTATATCCAATCGGTCAGTGCGTTTGGCAAGCTCAACAGCCACCGTTTCCACCGCAGCGGGGGCGCTTAAATCGCAAACTATAAAGTCAGCGTCAGCTACACCATCTGGCTTATTCCGCCCCAGCCCGATAACACGGCAGGAGCGTTTTTCCAGCTCAAGTTTGATTGCCTGCCCAAGGCCACTGGCACTGCCGGTGACCAGAGCGACTTTTCCGGCACAACTTTTCATATAACAAGTTCGTTGGTTGCGTCGTGCAAGCCCTTGATCGCCGCTTCCATGCCGTCGGCAGCCCGGAATACGGAAGTACCGGCAACCATCATATTGGCACCGGCTTTGACGGCTTCGTGAACGGTGTTACGGTCGATGCCGCCATCTATTTCCAGATGGATATTTTTGCCGGATTCCCGGATCATCTGCCGGAACTCGGCAACTTTGGGCATCATATCCGCCATAAAGCTCTGACCGCCGAAACCGGGTTCCACGCTCATAACCAAAATCAGATCAAGGTCTTTGATGTAAGGAGCCAACGCCGAAGCCGGAGTTTTGGGCTTGACCGACATACCCACCGTACAGCCCGCAGCCTTGATAGCGGCGATCACCGCAGCGGGGTCGTCGTCGCTTTCCACATGGAATGTGATGTGGTCGGCACCGGCTTTGGCAAATACCGGCGTGTAAAACAGGGGATTGGTGATCATCAAATGGGTATCAAAGCAAAGAGTGCTGGCTTTCCGCAGACTGCTCAACAGCGGCGGGCCCATGGTCAGATTGGGTACAAAGTGTCCATCCATAACATCCAGATGCAAAAGGTCAGCACCGGCGGCGGCAGCTTTGGCGCAATCGGCATCCAATGTACCAAAGTCGGCGGCCAGAATAGAGGGCGAAACGGTCACCTTGTCAAAAGGCAGATTTCTGATGTCATACTTCATAATATATTCTCCTATTTATCAAATTTCAGTTTATCCAGTGCATCCCAGGGCGATGGTTCGTCGCTGTTGGGGGCTTCAAAGTCATCTTCTTCGATCACGCAGTCGCAATTTGTGGTGTTTTTGTTGGCACCGCAGACCGGGCAAAGCCCGGCACAATCGTCGGAACAAAGCAAGTTGGCAGGCAGATTGATCAGAAGTTCCGCCCGGATATCTTCAGTAATATCCACGATCTCCTCATCGCCCAGCTCAATAAAAAGCTGCAGATCGTCAGTTTCCAGAACTATCTCCGCCGGTTGCAGACAGCGGCCGCAGGCACCGGTCAAGCGGGTGGAGGCTTTGCCGTTGACCAAGGCTCCGCCGGAAACTTTGCGTACCACCAGATCGTAGGTTATATCGTCTTGGGCGGTAAAAATCAAATCATCTTCCAGCTCCAGAACTTCGGGCTTCAGGGTGCCCTGTAAAGGTATATCCTGTTTTTCCAGCAAGCCCAGCGAAAAAGTTATCATTTGTGCATCTCCTTGAGTTTTGCGGCAATGCGTTCTGCCACCGGTGCAGGCACATATTTGCTGTAATCCGCCCCCAGATTTGCCACCTCTTTGACCAGACGGCTGCTGACAAAGGAGTTGTTAGTTGTGGGCATCATAAAAATAGTTTCGCAATCATCCCGCAGACTGCGGTTCATCAACGCCATCTGCAACTCGTATTCAAAGTCCGAAAAAGCCCGCAAGCCCCGCAATATGGCGTTGGCCTGATACTTTTCCACGGCATCGACCATCAGCCCGCAAACCGGCACGGCACGCACATTGGGGTAAGTCGTACAGCACGCCTCGATCATTTCCACGCGTTCTTCAATGGTAAACATGGGGTGCTTTTCGCTGTTGATGGCTACTGCCACGATCACCCGGTCAAAAAGCTTGCTGGCACGGGCGATCAAGTCCAGATGCCCGTTGGTCAGCGGGTCAAAACTCCCCGGATAAAGTACATTACGCATCGTTCAACCTCGTATATGAACCTTTTTTACAGGAAAAAATATCCTTAAACTTGCAAAAATCGTTAAAACATAATATATTGGTAATGTCCCAAATCTTGTGGAACTGAAGTGTTGATTTATTATCATTTATGACCATAAATCATACCACACAAGCTATGATTTGTCAGAAACGCCAAACCTATAGCTTGCCTCCGGTGGATACAGCGTGCGGCAATGTCGAGTTTTGCAATGCCCTGCCCGAGGGAGTGTACTTTTGTACTCGACCGAGGTGCAGGGTTGCGGCAAGGCTCGAGATTGCCCGCGATGTGCCGCCGTACTTTGATTTTTCACCAAATTCAGGACAATAATAATATATTTCAGTTTGAGTATGATTGCAAATTTTGGAGTTATTTATATTGAACAGTGCTGAATTTTTTTCCCGCCGTGCCGGTATGACCCTTGCCGGAGCGGCGGCTAAATGCGAAAAACCCCTTGCTCTGGCGATCGGGGTCTTTGATGGTGTGCATCTGGGGCATAAGAAATTGCTGGGCGAAGTTGCCCGCATGGCACAGGAACTTGATGCCGTGCCGGTGGCACTTACTTTTGATCCCCACCCCCGGGCGATTTTGCACCCCACTGCGCCGCCGGTTTTGCTTCTGGAACTTGCCGAAAGGATCAGTTTGCTGCAAAAAGCCGATATGGCGATGACCGCCGTGGCAGACTTTACCGCAGAATTTGCCGCAACTGGCCCTGAAGAATTTCTGGAGCTTTTGTTTGAGCAAGTGCCCCGGCTCGCCGCCGTGGGTGTAGGCCGCAACTGGCGTTTCGGCAAAAACGGTGCGGGCAATGTGGAGCTGCTGAAAAAATATGCCGCCCAACGCAATTTCAAGCTGGCGGCAGTGGATGAGCTGGTGATGGATGATGAAGTGGTTTCCGCCAGCCGGATCCGCCGTCTGATCGCCGGAGGCAAACTCGATGATGCCGAAAAACTGCTGGGCTACCGCTATATGCTTACCGGCAAAGTCGCCAATGGTTACGGTATAGCCGGTACGCATTTGGATTGCCCCACTGCCAACATCGTACCCAGTGCCGGAGTACTGCCGCCGGATGGCGTGTATTCCGGGATCGTGGAGGTGGATAAAGTGCGTTACGGTGCGGCAGTAAATATTGGTGTGGCACCGACTTACGGCAGAAGTGCCGACCTTGTCCGCCGCATCGAAGCCCATCTGCTGGATTTTTCCGGCAATCTTTACGGCAAAGATGTACGCCTGATTTTGGGTGAATATTTGCGCAGCGAACAGTGTTTCGCCAGCGAAGAAGCGTTAAAGAAACAGATTTTCAAAGATGTAGAACAAATCCGTCACTGGATAAAACATAAGTTGGATTAAAAGTTATATGAACAAAACTACTTACAGTGCTGCGGCACTTGCCGCTGCTTTGAATGTGCCCCGTACCACGGTCAACGACTGGCTGACCAGATATGAGGGTTTTATTGAAGCCGTTGCCGTAGGCAAACGCAAAGTCTATTCTGAACGCACCCTTGCGGTTTTGCAGGAGGTAGCCCGCTTGCGGGATCAGGGCAAAACCGGTGCCGAAATCGAAAGTGCTTTGGAGCAGAGTTTGGGCGTAACTCCCGAAATCGCTCCCGAAAAAACGGAAGTTGTTGAACCGGCCGCCGAAGATCCGGCTCCTGCCGGAGAAAAAGCCGATGCTCCTGCTGAAGAAAATTCCGCCAGCCAGCTCCCGGCAGTTAAAAAGTTTGAAGAAAACGCTATGGAGCTTGCCGCTTTTATCGCCGAACTGCGTAAAGAGCAAGTGGCAAACAAAAAGCGCTCCCGCTTGACTGCTTTTATGCTTTTGCTGGTCATCATCGTATTGATTGCGGCATTGGGTGCGGCAGTTCAAGCAGTAAGAATGCAGTTTGCCCAACGGCAGCTGGAAGCAGTGCGAATGCAGCAGACTCTGGAAAAACTCAACAAAGATTTTTCTGCCGAACTCAAAGCTCAGGAAAAGCTCCGTTTGCAGGAACGCCTTGCCGCCGAAAAGAGTGCCGCTTTGCTGAAAAATGAGTTGGTGAAATTGCAGCAAGCCAGTGCTGACGAGGTCAAACGCCTCTCCCAACAGCTTGCCGCCGACCGCAAAGCTATGCAAAAAGAGCTGCTCAAGCAGGAAAAAGCCCTGAAAAACAAAAGCGAAGCCGAACGGAAAGTCCTGCTGGAAAAAATGGCAAAAGATTCCGCCGCCGCCCAAGCCCAGCTCAATGCCTTGAAAGACGAGCTTGCCGCCGCCGGAAAAACCTTGCAGGAACTCAATAAAAAGCTGGAAGAAAATACCGTTCAAGCCGTCGTGCCGGTCGTTCCCGAACCCGCCGCCGATGCGGTGACCCAAGCCACGCCCCAAGCATCCGGAGATAAAAAATGATCATTCTGGGGCTGGATCCGGCGATCCGCACCACCGGCTACGGCGTGGTGGAAATGCTCCCCGGCAAACGAGCAAAAATTCTGGATTGCGGGGTGATCAAAAACACGCCGCAAATGCCCCACAGCGAGTGCGTCCGGCGGTTGGCAGGCGGCGTGCGGGAGCTGATAAACTCCTTCAAACCCGACTGCGCAAGTCTGGAAAGCCCCTTTGTGGGCGACAATGCCAAAACCGCCATTATTCTGGGTATGGCGCGTGGAGCAATTCTGACTGCGCTGGCGGAAAACAATATTCCTGCCTACGCCTACGCTCCAATCGTAGCCAAGCGGGCAGTTACCGGCATGAGCCACGCCCGGAAAGAACAGGTGGCATTGATGATGGCAAACGAGTTCTCCATCGCCGTAAGCGACATACCCGACGATGCCACCGATGCGTTGGCGCTGGCAGTCTGCCACGGACAGAAAGCCTTGCAAACCCAGATAAATCTTTTGGGTAAGATGTTGTAAACACTGTACACCGCCTTTGCAGGCGGCAGTACGGTTGAGGGCGGCTATGGACTATATGGACAAAATACTTGCCGCCTGAAAAATGCCGCACTGTTCGCAAATAACCGCCCGAATCTTCGTAATTATTTTGTACAGAAGATACTTTCAGAGTTTTGTTACATTTTCAAAAGTAACATTCCTGATGTACTCTTCGCCCGCGCGGTAAAAAACATTATGACCTTCGGAATTGAGGTTTTTTACATTGCTGAAACTCGAATCGGTAAGTGAACCACCAATAAAGATTGCCGCTTTGCTGTATGAAATAACATTTTTTACCGTAATATCGTGCGTATCGCCCATGGGGGCTACGCCGCCCCAGGCTGCAACTGTATCGCCCACCCGCACTGTGGAACCGCAGTGGTTGGCTTCCGGCGAAGTATCTTCCACTCCGTCAAGAAAAATATTATACATCTTTATGCCGCCGGCATTGAGAAAACGCACAATGTTGCAGTGTCCGGCAGAATAGCCTTTGACATTTTTTATGCTGATATTGTAAGTGTGTTCCTCTTCAATATTTTCGCTGCCGCCGAGAAATTCGTGTTCGCCGAACTGCCCCGCCGGACGGATGTTTGCGGGTATGGAAGTAAGGGCAACCAAGTCGTCGCCGGTAGCTCCATAGATATTTTCAATGGTTATATTCCGGCTGCCGCGGCGCAAGTCCAGACCATCTTTATTAAGTGTGCGTTCCTCTTTGCCGTTGATTACCATATATCCATCGGAGAAAAATCCCAGATTGCTGATTGCGCCATCGGTACAGTATTCCAGCGAAATCGCCCAGCTGTGAGAGTTTACTACTTCAATATTCTTCAAACTGAAATCCGAAACTCTGACCAGCAGTATGCCGATATTGCGCCAGTCGCCGGTGGGCGTTTCGCCCGCTTTGCCGGTATCGGAGCCGTAGGTGCGTTCGCCCAGAACTTTTACGGCATCGCCGGTACTGCGGGGATCGTCGGCGCCTTCAAAAACCGCTTTGCCTTCGCCGGTGATATGCACATTATGTATGCGCGGAACCGCCGGATCAAGGGTGTTGGCAGAACGGATAAAGTTATCGCGGCAGCGGTTAGAAAGTTTGATCTTGCAGTCGCTGACGATCAAAGTCATGTTTCCCGGCACAAATATAGCCGAATCTATCAGCCAGAAATCACGGTCATCAGCGCCATTGCCCCGGCGTTTGAAAATTTTTACGCAATTGGTCGTGCCGGTTGCAGAGGCAATAGCGGCATTGATTTTTTCAATATCACTGCCGATAAAATCGTTGGGGTCTGTAAAATTCATTTTATATCCTTATCTTTTTACAGTTATCAAGGTATAGATCTTGAGCATTTGGGGCTTCAGAGTTATCCGGCTGGAACCATTGCTCAAGTGTTTGACCTCCAGAGTGTGTTCTTCCGGATAATCCGGCGAAACGGCAGTTGCCTCAGTGATTTTTTCCGGCATAGTAATCACCAATTCATTATCCGGATTGCGGAATTCCAGTTCTTTGGCGGTCAGCGGTTTAAGCACTTTGCCGGGAACCGGATTCATCGGCACATCGAAGTTCAAAAGCTGGATGATCGTGTTGCCGTTCCGGGTATCGCGGCAGCTTTCGATCATTACCTTATTGCCGGCACCGGCAAGCATTACCGGATATTGGGAGTGTTGAGTATATGCTAAAAGTTCATCCAACAGCGCCGCACCTTCAGCAGTATCGGCTTTTGTATATGGTTTACCGCGCAGGATGATTTTTTCAAACGCCGCCATGCCGGGGGTAAGCGGTGTGGTGATCACCATGCCTTTGCCGTAATTTTTGCCAATGACTTTGGCGGTGTTATCTGTAAAACGCTCAAGTACTTTGCCGTCAAGAATTTTTACCCGGGCACGGCGGGTAGTTATTGAGCTGCGGGAGCTTTTGTGCAGCGCAATTTCCGGCAGCTGCGGTTCCGGAAATTCCACGCCGGTCAAGTCAGTATAACGCCCGGCGTTCTGCCGGATATACTGCCGGTCAAAGGCTCCAAATGTACCGGTCAGGAGCAGCTTGCCGCCGTTTTTTACAAACTCTTTTACAACATTGAGTTCTTCATTGCTCAATATAGTTGCATTGCCCAGAATGAGCAGTTTGAATTTGGCAAGCCGTTCCGGAGTAAGCGACATGACAAATTCATGCGGAATATGTTTATCGCTCAACAGCTGGCTGATACCGAACTGCTCGGTAGTCAAATCGGGTTTAGCGGCATGATAATAGCCATCCCAGCGGTGAAAGACTGCCACATCGGCAATCGGCTTCATATAACGGAAATCAGGCCAGTGCTGCCACTCAAAATGAGTTTTCTGCAATATCGGGTGCCCCGCATAAGTTACTACGCCGGAACGGTTCAAGCTGCAGAATGCCCGGTAGATGTAACGGACTGTCGGCAGATCACTCAAACCGCTGTCGCGGTTGTGGATATGCCATTGGCTCTGACCGTGTTCATCGGCGTAACCCGCCTGCAATTTGCGGCAGGCAAGCAAATGGCGGTAATTCTGCAGTAAACAGTGATTAGTTCCCTCAATACCCAGCACATCCACATAGGGTGCCAGCATTTGAAAACGCCCGATGGGGTGCTGGAAATCCACACCGTAACTGGTTATGAGAATATCTTTTTTGATCTTGGTCAAACGCTCTTTCATTTCCTGAAAAAAACTGCCGTCCTGCCGCATTTTCCACTCCATCCACACCGCATTGAGCTGATTGCCGGGCGTGAAAAGCTTGGCTTGATCATCGGGCATAGGCAGCGAAAATCCGGTATCTTCAGCAAACTTTTTGCGGCAGTATACACAAGCACAGCGGCCGCCGGTACGCAGTACATAAAGTTCGTCGATCATCAGCATATCGCATTGGGTTTCGCGCACATACTCTTCGAGAATACTTATTACATGATTCCGCAAATAAGGGTTGGAAATACACGCCGCCCCCTGATAACTCTTGAGCGTCCCCAGATCGACCGGGAACCACCCCGCCGCTTCAGCAGTAGCATACGCTCCGCGGAAGATGGTGTTGAAGCTCGGCCCGTCGGCGTGGCGGCTCAATTTCAACCCCTCTTCGTGCATGATTTTTGCCAATGCTCCGAGATTTTTCATGTGTTCTTTGCGAGTCTTTTCGTCGTAGCAGAGATTCCAGAACAAGCCCTGTTCCTTGATCACATTATACCCGGCACGCTTGATGGCTTTACAGAGCTGCCTGAATTCTTCGTTGGGGCGGAAGATCATGCCGCTTTCGTTATTACCGCCGCCGATACTGGTGGCTACGATGTTCCACGCCCAATGTTTTCTGGTCGTTTCAGCAAGCGGCCGGAACGGTTTTTGCGGATAGATATTTTTTCCGGCATGGGCATAAACACCATCCTGCGGAATTTCCTCTGTAACAAATTTGCCCATCACGTTGGTCGGTTCCGGTTCGGTATGACTGGCGTTGTTGATATAATCAACAGCCAGCGCAAATTCCGGCAGTCCTTTTACCTGCCAGAAACTGTTTTTCCAGACATAATCCTCCGGTTCTGTAATGGTGTTGCGCAATACCAGCTGATTTACAGCATAATTTTTGCCGTCAAATTCCAGAATTGCATGTTTGGCGGGACTTTTTACATAAATTGAAAAAAATATCTGCCGGAAGCTGTTGGCTTTGACCGACACATTTTCTGCGACCGTTTCGCCATTGCATTTTACAGTCAGATTTTCCACTGCTTTTCCGGTATGCCCTGTGGTCAGCGAACCCATGTAAATACCCGGCTCCAACGGTACGGAATAAACGCTTTTGCCCGCCGGAACAAACACACCGGCACTGCCGGGGAATTTGCCGCCGGTCTGATAAGTTTCAGCACTTGCCGGCAAAAGTTTCCACCCCGGCAGAATCAAATCTTTGCCTTTTTCAAGTTTGGCAGCACTCTGGAACGGCATTTGGTAAATATCCTGCCACCACGGAAAATCGTACAGTGATCTATTGAGTTTTGCCGTGGCTTTTTTACCGGCAAAGCTGATATGATAACCGGGATTATCATTGTAAGGGCCCGAAGGATAAAAAGTTACAGTATTGCCATGGCGGTAATAGTGGTCTATATCGCCGGAATGGATCCTTACAAAAAATCCGTAATATTCCGGATTCGCGCGTTTGCCGAAATCAAAAATTATCCGGTCGCCCTTTTTGTAGACAAAATTCAATATCTTCTGTGGTTCCTGACAATAAGGATTGATCTGCCCGGATACGCTCAAGGGTGAAAAGTCAAAGACCAGTTTCACGCCGTTTTTTTCAATATAAAGGTAATATATATGCGTGATCGGTTTGCCGGTATTGGGGTGTATAAGAATATTGGGCATGTAGCCCTTACCAAGTTTTATTTTGCCTGCTGCGCTGTTGTATTTATTGCGATTGCCATGGCGTACTTCAAATCTGGCTCCGTCAAAGAGTTCTGCGGGCAATGCGAGTCGGTAGCTGTAATTGGTTTTATCAGACTTTTTGAATACGCTCCGCATAAAAATTTCCAGTTCGCCATTGGGCATAATCCGTGCTTCGCGCCGGAAATCGACAGTTGGATCGTTGATCTGCACCAGGTTGTGCGCAGCGATTTTATCCGCTTTTCTGCTGATAACGCAAGCTGTATCCGGCAAGGCTTCGATATTCTTTACGCCGGTGATTTCAGCTTCTTCCAGAAATACCTTGCCGTCAAGAGCTACTTTCAATGTCTTGCCGGGCAGGATGGTAAAGGCATTTTTCCGGACTGCCGGAGCAGCAGGATAAAGCGGCAGCGTTTCGGCTTTGTAGGCGAGTTTAATATTTTTGAGTATGAAGTCGCTGTTGTTCCCCGCATTGACCACAACTTTGGTATTCCGCTTGAGAGCAAAAAGTTTCTTCAAACTGAACATGTAATTTTTGCTGCCGCCATCGGCAGGATTCTTTGCATTGAGCAATCTTGGCAGATGACGGTGATCGAGCCGGTCAAGTTTCTTATTGTTGACCTTCAGCACCGGCTGAACTGACGCAGCGTTGTTTTTCATAACAAAATCAAAGCTCAGCACCGGCACATAGCCGTGAATATCAGCAACCGGCGGCAGTTCAAAACTCCATGTTTTGGAATAGGATTTTTTTGCCGGAATTTTTACCGTATAAGTAAAGTCAGGATTTTTCAGCGAATCAGCGGCAAGTTTTTGAGCAGCAGCCGCAGAAATTTTATTTTCTGACGGAATATTCCCGGCAACCGCAACTCTGGTTGCAAGTTTGGCAGTCTTGAAATTTTTGAACTCAAATACGCCGTCCTGCGATGCCGCACCAAAGTTGATCATCAATTTGCTACCTTTATCCCAGTTGAGGACAGACTTTGTATCGGGCATGACAAAAGTATATTCCAGAGTTTTCCAGCTGCCGGAATAATCCTGCGCTGGAACATATCGGGAAAATATCCTGCCGCGTACACCTTTATTCTTACCGTTCACCGGTTGAACCAGCAGAAAGACCTGGGCGTTGCTGTCGCTGACAAGAGTGTTTTTCAACTCAATGGTGATCTTGAGCTGTTCGCCGGGCTGCATATAGTTGGCATATTGCCGCATCCAGCCGCGGGACTTTACGCCGTTGCCGGAGGCAAAGTCCATGACCAGCACATCGTCCTGAAGCTTGAATTTAAGATTTTTGGCATCAGGAGTTTTTCCGGGAAGATAATCAGAAAGCTTTGCCGCAGCCGGGAGCAGCATTGCCCACGCCAGCAGCAGCGCAAGTACAAGATATTTTTTCATTATTAAAGCCTGACAGTTTTACAGTTTCACATAAGTTTGCTGATTATCGTAAGTTTGCAGCAAGCCGTAATGCTCTTTTATCTCTTGAGCATTTTCGCTGGTAACGCTGCCGTCAAGGTGCCCTATATTAGCCAGATTGCCGTGGCGGGTGTGCCAGTGGTGCTGGGCAGCTGATACATTCCCGTAAATAGTTGCTATCTGGGTGGTTTTGTTTTTATGCAGACTGTCGCCGAAAAGCGGAAATGATGGATTGGCTCTGCCGATGATTACCGCCCCGGCGTTCTGATAGTCAACAGCCACATCGCCCATTTGCATTTGCTGATCTTTATAGTCGTCGTGGGTCAATTTGCCAGGTACACCGTAGCCATCGGACATTTTAAACGGAAATTGCGGAAAATAACTGCCGTAGGAAGATGCGTAACTGCCGCCGGGATTGACCACGCCAAAAGCAAACCCCGGACAGCTGAAAGGCAGATCGGGCCGTTGACCGGTTTTGGTTCCTTCAATAACTCCTGCCCAGCCGAGAAATGTGCCGTAAGTAAATTTGGCAGTACCGAACTGCCCCTGCATTGGCACCCAGTCTTTAGCAACAGTGGCGTATACATTCATATATGTAGCCAATGTCTTCAGATTGCTGATGCAGCCGGTGGCTCTTGCCCGCTCACGGGCGGCGGATAATGCGGGCAGAAGCATTGCTGCCAATATGGCAATAATAGCAATCACAACCAGAAGTTCAATGAGGGTGAATTGTTTGGAATGATTTTTCATAGTTTACCATCCTTTTTGTGTGTTGTTATTTGTTAAAAAAAGCTGATTTACGGATTATAAGTTTACTGGGTACACGCTCAATAAGCGATTGAGCTTTGTTTTCTGCAATGTTGGAAAAAAGTATATCAACTATCCGTTCCACCCGATAGTTTATATCGTTGCCCAGCGTGGTAATACACGCTTCGCCCAGCGGCAGAAAGTCGCGCCCCTCCAGATTACCGATTCCCGTAATATTGAAATCTCCGACCTGAAAACCCCGGTCAACAAATGCCTGATAAAAACCGAATGCGGTCAGATCGACTTCGCAAATATACAATTCATGTTTATCAGGCGTAATATTCATAGCAAAGCGGTATGCCTTAAGCTGGCTGTGCGGAAACTCCAACCGTTGTAAAGTATATTCATTTTTCTGCCAGTCTGCCAGAGCAGCTGCCCACTGCATGATATTACCGAAAAATTCCCGATGATAACAAAGATGGCACTTTTTTATCCCATGCAGTCGTGCTTTCCGAAATATTTCAGTCAATCCCGGCAGATAATCCGGCAATATCTGATTGCCGTTTTCCAATATCGGTTCATTGCTCCACAGCCATACTTTCGGTCCTGAAAATCCGGCTGCAAGTGCTCTGACATGAGGATTGCTCATGCCGATCTCCACCAGCAGACCATCGGCATTATTCAATATCCGCGGACTGAAATTGGCTTTTTTTAAATCATACAGCGAATATATGTGGTAATCACAGTCGCGTTTTTCCAATTCCTCCACAAGTAATTTAAAACGCATAGGTGCTTCCGAACCGTTTTCCGGCGGTATATGGCTGAAATCGCTGGTCATAAAGCAGACGATCCGTAACCGCCGTCGACGGCGGATTATCCGGGGCAATGCCCCATGGCGGCACTGCAACAACCCCTCCGAAGCCAGCAAATGCAGCGCCCGGTTGGCTGTTACATGAGATGCATTGTAAAGCGCCGCCGCCTGACGCGAAGAGATAAACTCATTGCGTTTGCTGTATTCAGCCGAACGCAGGAGTTCCCGCATTTTTTCTGCAATTTCGCAAGCTTTGTTATCAGAGTGTATCATAAAAAAGCACAACCTCTTCTGTTACAAATACAATTTACTGCATATTGCTTTCTATTTCAATAGCATCAAAACAAAAATATGTAATAAAAATATTTACTGTTAACAAAACTGTTAACAAAAACTGCTTGGTTATTTTGCCGCAACATCAGCCTTTCCGAACAAAAAATACCATGATTTATTGCGCAGTTTGTTGAAAAAGATTTTTCCAGCTGTATATTAAAGTGAAACCACAAAATTTTTCAATCAAGGAGTTTTACCATGTTTAAAGCAGGTTTTGCCCAGGAAATCATCACTCCCCCTATCGGTGTCGGTCTTGCCGGATACGCCAACAAACGCCCCAACCGGGGCAACTACGACGAACTTTATGTTAAAGTCGTGGCTATGGAACGCGACGGCGTAAAGTTCGGTTTTGTCAGCTTTGACCTTTGCAATGTTGCACAGGCTTTGTGGGACAAGCTGGAAAAACTTATTGTGGATGCTTACGGCAGAGAGTTCTATGACTCTTTGATCATTTGCACGACTCACACCCACACCGGGCCGGAATACCGGAGAAATCTGGACGAGCTGGCTCTGTTTGCTTTGGAAGAAACCGCCCAGGCGGCTTTCCGTGCCATCCGCCGAGCCTTTATGAATTTGCAGGAAGCTACGCTGGAAAGCACCTCCGTTTACAACAATCCCTACGGTTTTGTCCGCCGTTATTTTATGAAAAACGGTACCGTTATCACCAACCCCGGCTGGCGCAATCCGGATATCGACAAGCCGGAAAGCGACTTTGACCGCACCATCAATGTTCTGGCGGTCAAGCAGTATGGCAGAATTGCCGCACTGCTTTGCAATATTGCCAACCACGGCGATACCGTCGGCGGCGACATCGTTTCGGCAGACTGGTTCGGTCACTTTGCCCACGAAGTGCAGCACGAACTCAAAAGCGGCCTGCCGGTGCTGGTGCTGGATGATTGCTCCGGCGACATCAACCACTTTGACTTCCGGCAGGATATCAAACAGACCTCGCCCGCCGAAGCTGCCCGTATCGGTCGGGGCTATGCAAGGATCGTGTTGGATGCCCTGGCAAATCTGGAACCGGTCGCTGATGCAGAAGTTACGGTCAAAGTCGGTACAGTCACCATTCCTCACCGCAAGTTGACCGCCGAAGAAGTTGCCGCCGCCCAGCATGTGCTGGATACTGTGCCGGATATTCCCAAAGAAGGGGATTTGGAAAGTCAGGACCTTGCCAACAAAGTTCCGGCTGCCTTGCGTTTGTTTGCCCAGGCGGCTTTGAACTGCCACAACCAAAGCACCCCTTCCCACGACGGCAGACTTACAGCTATCACCATTGGTAAAGACCTTGCCTTTGTTTCGCTGCCGGGCGAACCATTTAACGGCATTACCCGTGCCATCCGGGAAAAGAGCCCCTTCAAGCAGACTTTTGTGGTAACTCTTGCCCAATCAGTTTCCGGCTATGTGCCCATGAAAGAGTGCTTTGAACGCGGCGGCTACGAAGTCCAACCCCAGATCAATTCGGTTGCGCCCGATGCTGCCGATGCGATCATTGATGCGGCGATCAAAAATCTGACCAAATAAAAAACAACTTGCTGAAAGGTATTACGGGTTCTGCTGAAGAAACCCGTAATACCTTTTTTTTGTCCGCAAAGATGGTTCCTCTTATATTAATTGTTCTGCAAAAAATATTTGCAAAAAAAATATAATTGTGCTATGTTATAACATATTCTTCAGAGGGGGTATATTGGCTCTTTTAACAACAACAATTAACAAAGGGGTGTCAAAATGAGTTTTGCCGGTAATTTGCTGTGGTTCATCTTCGGTGGTTTTCTGCTTGGAACAGTCTGGGTGCTTGCGGGGCTGCTCTGGTGCGTAACTATAATCGGTATACCGTTCGGGATCGCCTGTTTCCGGATCGCTTCGTTTGCCTATTTTCCCTTCGGCAAAGAATTGATCCCGGCGGAACTTATCGGCGAAAAAGCCGTATTCGGCAGCGGGTTGTTCAATGTTTTATGGTGCTTGCTCTCCGGGCTGTGGCTGGCGATTTTTCATGCAATAACCGGCTTGCTGCAATTTGTTTCGATCATCGGTATACCATTCGGTCTGGCGCATTTCAAGCTCGCCGGGGCATCTTTCGCGCCGCTGGGCAAACGCATTGTATCTTCCACAGTAGCCAAAGCAGCACAGGAAGCCCACGCCAAAGCAATAGTCGAAGCCGCTCAACAAGCCCGACAATAAAAGCTGCCTTAAACCGGGGCGTGGAAAAGTCTGAACAGCAAGAAAAACCGCTGGCAGATCTGAAGATCTTCCTCCGGAGCCTGACTTTATCAGGAACATTGCCAAATAAAAAAGCTCTGTTCCCAATAAGGGTCGGTACTTGAGGAGGGGGAAAAGACCTTTTAAGGAAAGGTCCTTTTCCCCCTCCTCAAACTCCACCCCTTTTTTCCAAACCTTTTCCCGGCATTTATCTATTTGCAGAGCAAATAGATAAATGCCATTCAAGTTTTAAAAAAGTTCCAATACAAAAGTTGATCATAAAGATTTTTACTGACCTACCCGCATTGGGACAGAGCTAATAAAAAAGCTGCTGCAACATGAAGTGCACCCCAAAAGTTGGACACAACTTTTGAGGTGTACTTTTTTATGGAGAAAACACAAAAGAAACGGCGTCAGTATAGCGTAGAATTCAAACTTTGTGCTATATTAGATAAGCTTGAGAACGGTTTGAATTACTT
>JAZMZK010000074.1:0-32393 GCA_045585955.1 Victivallaceae bacterium | reverse complement strand
CTCCGTGACCTCCCTTGCTCATTGGGCAGCTATATCCAGCGTAGTTCTTCACGATCTTTAATTAAAGCGGGGGCTACGCCCCCTTAGAGCGATTTTGCAACTTGTTGCAAAATCGTCCTCAAACGCCGGATGGCTTCGCTCGACTCCGTTCGACCTCGCAGCATGCTGCCTCGGGTTTGCAGGAATTTATCCTGCAAACTACTCTCACATCCGCTCGCGGGGCTGACCGCCCTTGTTGCTGTTGGCGAACAACATCAACAAGTTTTGCAACAGCACTTTTTTTACCGATCAGCTCCCGAACTGGGAACCGGGTACTTATAGATCAGTATCTCCGGAGGGGATCATTTCATTTTCCAGCTTATCGGTCTGCCGGTTGCGTTCGGCGGCATGCCAAATCTGCCAATGTACGCAGGGCTGATTGCCGACTTCACATTCGCCATTGCTGCGAACACCACCGCATATACCATTTGCCAGACGCTTCGGGCAGCGTTCCGGACAGTAAAATTGAGTTTGCGGCAACCGGCAATGCTGGCACCCCTGACAACCTGCCAAAAGTTTTTTCAGCCACCGCCGTTCATTTGCCGGCTGTTTATCGGCATCCGGGAATAAAAACCGTCTTACCCGGTCACCCAGTTTGCTGCCGAATTTTTCATTCGGCAATTTATATTCAGTAAGGTGCGGAGCAACGCCATCCGGCAGCGAACCTTGCAACAGCTCTTCAAACAAATAAAAATGCTCATCGCTGCGAGCCATATCGCTGCGCGCCATATAAAACTTATATTCTTCTTCCCAATTTTTAAGATTGGTAAAAGCATTAAGCGCCCGGGATATGCGCTCCAAAGCTATATTCATCTTGCCGGGAGTATCTGCACCAACGATCTGTACGCCGCTGAATCCAAGCAACTTACATCCGGCAGCCTGCAATTCCAATCGCCGGTATTGTGCCGCTTCAAACTGACTTGCAGAAAAACGCAGTTCCTTTTCCAGCATCAACAGAAAATCCTGCGAAATCGTAATTCCCGGCAGAGCATTTGCCATGATTTTTTCCACCTTGTCCGGAGTAAGCAGCATCAATCGTGCGATCAACGGCTGGTGATACCCGCGCCACACCAGATAACGGCGCAGCGCATCCAGCTGTGCCATATCAAATCCAGCTTGAGTTACGGCAAATTCAGCTCCATTGTTGAATTTTTTTATCAATTTAAAAAGCGCACTGTACAAAGCCGGAGCCGACGACAAATGCACATTGACCGTTGCTCCCGGAAAAAAGTCCTGCGCTGAAGCAGCATTTTTCAGCATTTGCAAAGTATTTACACTTTCACAATATGGCATATTGCGCAGATCTTTCCAGGATTCCCCGATGCGGCTGTCGCCCGAAACCACGGCAATATTCGTCAGATTATTCGCTTTAGCCTGCCCGATCAGCCCCTGGATCTCCTCCGGCGATGAATTGCGTCCGGAAAGGTAAAACAAGTGCGAATTACGTTTTTTTTCCGGCAGCAAAGCAGCATAATCCACTGCCCTTCTGGCATTATCCGAAAAACTCCGGTCGGTAAAAGCCAGAGCAGCCGGTACACTTTGGGAGGCAAGCACTATTTTTTCCAGTTCAGCCAACCGCCGTGCAGCTTCTTCATCCGGCAGTTCCAGTCCCGGAGCGGCATGTTCAAACAGCACAGAAAATACGCCCTTGTCAAGACAGCGGCGGAAGCGGTTGCCTGACGGCATATTGAAATTCATTTCCAGCTGAATATTTTGCGGAGTGTTGTCCATAGTGTTTTTTCCAATACCTCATTAGCTTTTGTGCTGTACCCGGAACATTTTGTTTTTCAAACCTTTTACCGGAGCTCTATTTTTGACCGGACTTTACCCGGCGATACTCCTGAAGTTTACAAAATGTTCAATGGTGTTATTTCTGATTTTCGCCACCGTTTCCTTGTTTGATTCTACGGTAATTTAGCACCAAATGGAAATTCTTTCAACTGCAATATTCCCAGTTTTGAAAAAAAATCGTACTTTTCCGGATTTACTGTTTTAAAATCAGAAATATGCGGTTATATTACAATAATCATTTTATTGGAGATATCAGATAATGGCAGCAATGCGTCAAAGCAAAAAAAACGCTGGCACCGTTGATCCGGCAGCACGGCAGAAAAAGAAAAAACTCATCCGCGGCATCATTCTGCTGGCAGTGTTGGGGGGTGTAATTGCGGGTTGCACAGTTGCGCTTTTTTGGCTGAACAAGTGCATGTTTAAGGAAAACAAACACTTTATACTCCGTAATGCGGATATTATTTCCAACGGCTATTGGGGTAAAGGCAATTTGACTGCCGGCAAGCTTCTGCGTAAACTGGATCTGCAAATCGACCGGAGCAATCTCTTTGCGATCGATCCCGGTCAGCTGCGCAGGGAGTTGTGTTCCATACCCAATATTGCCGATGCTCAAGTAAAAATAATTCTGCCGGATACTCTGGAAATAAATATTGAAGAACGCATACCGCGGGCGTTTATCGGGCGCTCCAACTCCCCGCTGGTAACCGATGCCAACGGCGTAATAATGAACAGTTCTGAATGTTTTGGCATACATCCGAATCTGCCGGTAATCAACGGTACAGTCCACCATAACATGAGAGCTGGCGAGGTACATGCCGCCTTACGCCCTGCATTGCACCTGATAATGGCAATACAACGGTACAAATGTTTTTCGGTTGCAGCGGTAAGTTTGAGTCAGGCAGATAATCTGCTGATGTTTGTGGATTATCGTCAGGGAGCGATGCGCCGCCGGTATCATGTAACTATGCCGCGCGGGAACTATCCGCAGTGGCTGGATATTCTGCAAAGCGCGATCGAAGATGCCCGCCGCCACGGCGACAGCCGCAACCGCATAGACCTGACCAACAAAGGTCAGGTGGTAATGAGTCATTGAGCGGGATTTTTCCGGCAGTTCTGTTGGCAATAAAATCTCTCTGCGGTCGGATTTTCAGTAAAAGATTATCTTTTTGTTCTGAAGTTCCCGCTTGAGAGTTTCAGCAAGCCGTGCTTTTGCCAACGCTTCCTGCAAGGTGTTGCTGATGGCTTTTTTCAAATTATCATCCAACGGCAAAGCGGTATATTTTACTGCATCGGCGTAAACTAAAAACAGGTGCTTACTGCCGGAACATATCCAATATCCATCTCCGGAGTTCCGGCGCTTTATACCGGCGGCATGAAATTCTTCGAGCATAGCAGTTTCGCTCAAATTTTCGGCAAACTCCTGCCGTACAGTTTCTATCGGCACAGCTTGCCGGAGCGCCGCCAAAGCTTTTTCCATTTTTGCACTGTCGCCGATTTTGAACGCCAGCACTTTTGCCGGATCAAGTTTGATCCGGCGGAATATATCAATATTGCGGTAATACCAATTCCGGACATGTTCATCGGTAACCGGCGATCTTTCGCCGTAAACTTTTGTATACCACTGCACAACAGCTTCGCTCAACTGATTGCTCAACTTATTTTTTTCCTGCTCCAGCCATGCCGTTTGAGTAAGCCCGGAACGCACCAGCATATTACGAAAATCCTGTTGGGATTCCACCGGCATAAGCATAAGATTTTTTTGCAGAAAGTCCCGAGTCCGCCGGGCGGAAAGTTCGATATTTTCGCGGGAAAACAACACGATCGCCGCCGCTGCGGCAATATTTGCCTGTACCGCAGTTTTGAAATCGCTCCTGCCCCCGGCAAGCTCAAGAGCTTCCTTATGCGTAAAATCTCTCCCCGCAAGATGAAAAGCATATTTGCCGGATTTTTCAGCTGCCGCCGTCATCAGGCAGCTCAAACTCAAAAGCAGGAAATATTTTTTCATTGCCGAAGCTTCGGTAAGGTTATTGTTCAGATTTTGCAAGTGGCTTTGCGGCGTTTTTTTCCACCTTTTCTGCGGCAGCCAAACGCATTTTTTTAAGCTCTGCTTTACGCTGTTCAATATCTTTGTGCAGCTGGGTTGCCGCCGGATATCTTGCTGCTGACGGCATGATAGTATCCAGCGCAGTTGCCAATTCAGAAATAGTTTTGGCAGCGGCAAGTCTGTCGGCAGCCTTGCGCAAAGCAATCAGATTCAGCACATCTTCCTCCAGCATCCGCAACCGGGGCATTACCGGATAGAGTTTGCGCTCGTTGTGCAGGTACTTGAGAGCTTCAGCCAGCTTGCCTGCATCAACAAACTTCTGCACATTTTCTGTTGCAATATTGCCGACAAGGCGGTCACGCATTTCCATAAGCTCGGCATCATTCGGATCAAGAGCCAGAAGTTTATCGTTAATTGCCAAAGCTTCGGTATAGCGTTTATTTTTAAGTGTTTCCAAAAGCCGAACAGTGAGTTCAGCACGGGCTGCCGGCGGGTCGTGCGGCTGCGTTTCAGAACACCCGCAGCATAAGAACAAAGCAGCCGAACATAGGGCAAAAATACGGTATAACATAATCTATTCATCCTTATATTTATCTCTTTATAATATAACACAATAACTGTAAAAAAACATTTCTGCAAGCAAAAAATCGTAAAAAAACAGTTTTTTTGCGGTAAATATTTGCAAAAAAGGCATTTTGGCGTTATTTTAAAAGTCCTGAAGTTGCAGCCAGGCCCCATGTTGTAAATTTATGGGCTTGACACCTGACTGCGGGGAACAGGTTTTTTGCTGAAAGTCAGCAGGGTTCCCGACTTCACAAACAAATACTTTAAGAAAGGGATAGATCAATGTCTACCGCAAGTCAAGCCAAGCACAAGTTCTGCCGCCGCGTCGGTCAGTGCCTGTGGGGCGACCCCAAATGTCCGAGTGTCAAGCGTCCTTATCCGGCAGGTCCTCATGGTAAAGGCCGTCGTGCCAAGCTCTCCACCTACGGAACCTTGTTGATGGAAAAGCAGAAGCTCCGCAACCACTATGCTATCAGCGAAAAGCAGCTGCGTATCGCTTATGCCAAAGCCAAGGCTGGTTTGGGCCAGACCCACGAACGCTTGTTCCGTTCTCTGGAACAGCGTCTGGATGCCATGGTCTACCGTGCCGGTTTTGCTCCGACCATCTTTGCTGCCAAGCAGATCGTCAACCACGGCCACATTCTGGTCGACGGCAAACGCCTTGACCGTGCCAGCGCTATCGTCAAGCCCGGCAGTGTCATCACCATCAATGCCGAAAAATCTCCGGCTATCGCCGAAATGGCCAAGAAGAGCAACAGCACCGTTCCCGCTTATATGGAAGTGGATCTGGAAGCTCTGAAAGCCACTCTGGTTCGCGAACCCAATCTCGATGAGATCCCGGTGAATGTCCAGATCATGAGCGTGATCGAATACTACGCTCGCTAATAGCTTATGCTTACAAGGAAGCGGCAGTTTTTGCGACTGCCGCTTTTTTTTCGTTAAATACCATGATAAAAAATTTTATAATCAAAGAATTTGCCAACTGGCACCCTGCGGAATGGGCGTGGATGATCTTCTGCACGCTTTTTACTGCGGGGTTGTCGCTCTATTTGGGCGATACGGCATTGGGCACAGCGGCATCGATCACCGGTGTACTTTACAGTTTATGGGCAGGCAAAGGCAAACTCTCCTGTTACTTTTTTGGAATTTTCAACAGTTTTGCTTATGGATTGATATCATTCAAAGCCACGCTTTACGGCGAAGTTATCCTGAATTGGGGTTGGTATTTACCTATGATGTTCGCCGGATTATTTTTCTGGAAAAAGCATTTGAAAGCCGAAGTTCAGGAGATCATCAAACGCCGTTTGACCTGGCAATACCGGCTGCTGACTGCCGGAATCGCCATTGCCGGAACGGCCGCCGGAGCATTTATCCTGCATAAGCTGGGCGATCAGGCTCCGGTGCTGGATGCTTTTACCACGGTTTTGTCGGTTATAGCCATGGTACTGACGGTCAAACGGTGTGTTGAGCAATGGGCAATTTGGACAATGGTCAATGTTGCCTCTATATATATGTGGTATAAGGTGTACCTGACCGGTAACGGCTCCATAGCTATATTGCTGATGTGGGTGCTTTCTCTGATAAACGGGATAATTTTCTATTGCCTCTGGCAGCGGGAGTTGAAAAATGTGCAAAAATAATTCAGATTTGACTGTGATCCTTGCCGACGGAGTTTTTCCAGCAGGCAAAGAGGCTCTTGAATATCTGGAGAATGCCAACCAGATAGTTTGCTGCGACGGAGCCGCCCGGAGTCTGGTAGCTTACGGCAGAGAGCCCGACCGGATCGTCGGCGATCTGGACAGCTTGAGCGATGAATTCAAAAAACGCTTTGCCGACCGGATCGAACATGTCAGCGAACAGGAAAGCAACGATTTATCTAAAGCCTTCCGTTACTGCTGCGCAAAAGGGTATAATAATATAGTTATATTGGGCGCCACCGGCAAACGGGAAGATCACACTCTGGGAAATCTTTCACTTTTAAGCATTTATACAGAAAGTGCACCCGGCATAAAAATCGTTACCGACTATGGATATTTTACCGTAGCAAAAAAATCCGGTACTTTTGAATCCTTCCCCGGCCAACAAATTTCCATAGTGCCGCTGACGGGGAACGCGGTGGTAAGCTCGCAGGGTTTGAAATACCCCATGAATAAACTGGAACTGAAACTCTGGTATCAGGCAACGCTCAACGAGGCAGAAACGAGCAAATTTACGCTGGAATTTCCGGAAAGTTGCGAACTTTTACTCTACCGCACATTCAAAGGCAAATAAAAAAAGACTCTTACACTTGACTTTTGTTGCAGAAACACATATATTATGTACAGGTATTGTATCTGCACATAAACTGACAGATACAAAAAGTCATTCAGAAAAGGAGGAGCAGAAAAAATGAAAAAACTTATGATTTTGGCCCTGGCTCTTTGCGGGATGTTGTTCATGGCAGGTTGCGGCGATGGAGTAGATGAAGCCAAAACTCCGGAACAAATCAAAAGTGAAGTGGCAAATATGAGTGTTGCCGATATTGAAAAAATGGCAGCAAAGTATCAGAAAGCCATAGCTGCAAAAGCCGCTGAACTGGAAAAAGAAGTAAAAAAACTTGCTGACATACCTCTGACCGAACAACTTGGTGACGAAGCCAAAAAACTCCGCGGCAACATTGATGAATTGAAAAAATCGCTGGAAAAGCTCAAGGCAAATCTTGATGCCTACCTTGCCGGAATGAAAAAATAATTCCTCATTCCTTATGTTATAACATGCCAACACCAACCGCTCTCTTGAACAAGGGAGCGGTTTTTCAGGCTGTAAAAAAGTGTTTTTCCTTAAAAAAACAGCGATATATTTGTTTTTTATCGTTTTTGGAGGTATATTAAGTCACCTGTAGTATATAGTATTACAGGAATTTGTGGGTTTGCAACAACCTTGAAGTAGTTAACACATACTAAACAACAAACAATGGAGTGAAACTGTGAGCTACACTGTACTTGTGTTTGTCAAACAGGTTCCGGACACCCAGAACATCACCGGCGATGCCATGAAGGCTGACGGTACCGTCAACCGTGCTGCATTGCCTGCGATCTTCAATCCGGAAGACCTCAACGCGCTGGAATTGGCGCTCCAACTCAAAGACCGTTACGGCGTAAAAGTCGTAGTCGCCACCATGGGGCTGCCCGCCGCTGCCGATGTGCTGCGTCAGGCAATGTACCGCGGTGCCGATGAAGGCATCCTGCTGACCGACCGTGCATTTGCCGGTGCCGACACCCTCGCAACCAGCTTTGCATTGAGCTGCGCTGCCAAGAAAGTCAACTACGATCTGATCCTCTGCGGTCGTCAGGCCATCGACGGCGACACCGCCCAGGTTGGTCCGCAGGTAGCTGAAAAGCTGGAACTGCCCCAGATCGCTTATACTGAAGAGATCATCAGTCTGGGCGACGGCAAAGTAGTTGCCCGCCGGGCTATCGAAGGCGGCTACGAAGTATTGGAAAGCCCGCTTCCGGCAGTTATGACCGTTATCGACGCAAATATTCCCCGTCCGATGGCTGCCAAACGCATTATGAAATACAAGCGTGCCCGCATCAAGAGCGAAATCGCCAAGGAATTCGGCGACGATGCCGTGGCTGCCAAGATGGCAGAACTCAAGAACAAGGGTCTGCTGATCGAAGAATGGACCGCTGCTGATGTAGATGCCGACCTCGACCGTATCGGTAAGGCCGGCTCTCCGACCAAGGTCAAGGCGATCGCCAGCGTGGTGCTGACCGCCAGCGAATCGAAACAGGTCGAAGCTACCGAAGCCGGTGTAACCGAGCTTATTCACGAACTTATTGCTGATCATACTTTGGGATAATCTATCATGGCTGAAAAAATGGGTAATGTTTGGGTTTTCATCGAACACGAAGCCGGCAAGATCGCTGACGTGAGTCTGGAACTGGTCTGCAAGGCCCGTGAACTGGCTGACCAGCTCGGCCTCAAGGTCGAAGGTCTGCTGCTGGGCGATGAAAATGTGGAAAAATTTGTACCGACACTTTACAGCTACGGCTGCGACACTGTCTATATGGCTTGCGACAAGCGTCTGGAACCCTTCACGGTTCTGCCTTTCGCCAAGATCATCATGCAGCTGATTCTGGAACACAAGCCGAACATTCTGATGTTCGGTGCCACCATGAAGGGCCGTGAACTGGCTCCCCGCGTGGCTTCCGAAAAACGCTGCGGTCTGACTGCTGACTGCACCGAGCTGAAGATCGACGACTTTGAAGATGCTTTGAGCAAAACTGTCTACAAAGACAAGCTCATGCAGATCCGTCCTGCCTTTGGCGGCAACATCATCGCCACCATCGTCAACACCTGGGAAGATCCCCAGATGGTGACCGTGCGTGAAGGCGTTATGAAAATGGGCGCTGCCGATACCAGCCGCAAGGGCGAACTGGTAAAAGTGCCGGTGGTCCTCAACGATGTTGACACCGTGGTAAAAGTTATCGAACGCGTGCGTGAAGAAAAGACCGTTGACCTGAAAGGTGCACAGATCATCGTAGCCGGCGGCTACGGCGTGGGCAGCAAAGAAAACTTCAAGCTGATCCAGGATCTGGCCGAAGCCCTCGGCGGCGAAGTCGGTGCCTCCCGTGCCGCAGTCGATGCCGGCTGGATCGATCACGATCATCAGGTCGGTCAGACTGGTGTAACGGTGCGTCCGCGTCTTTACATCGCCTGCGGTATCTCCGGCTCGGTGCAGCACACTGCCGGTATGAAAGAATCTAAAAAGATCATTGCGATCAACACCGACCCCAATGCTCCGATCTTCTCGGTGGCACACTACTCCATCGTCGGCGACCTGAATGTGGTCATTCCGCAAATGATCAAAGCCTTCAAAGCCAAGGCGTAATGGAAAGGACTTCTGATCATGGCGAACTTTTTTTCTGATAACCGAGATCTTGAGTTCACGCTGAACAACCTCGATTTGCTCGAAGCAGTTGCTTTGCGTGAAAATAATTACGAATTTGCCAAAGAATTTGAAACCGCTCCGGTTGACTACGCAGATGCGTTGGACAACTTCAACCGCGTGTTGAGCGTGGTCGGTGAAATCTGCGGCGACAATATCGAACCCCGCAGCCGCACAGTTGACCGTGAAGGTCCGCACTTTGCTGACGGCGTGGTGACCTATCACCCGCTGACCCAGGCCAACTTGGAAGATTTGCGCAAAGCTGATGTATCCGGCGTTATGCTGGAACACCGCTTCGGCGGCTTGAACTTCCCGGTTTCGGTCTACACGATGATGACCGAAATGGTTTCCCGTGCCGATGCGAGCTTGCAGAACCTCTTCGGCTTGCAGGACATCGCCGAAACCATTGCCGAATTCGGCAGCGAAGAGCAGAAACAGCAGTATCTGCCCAAATTCGCCCAGGGTCTGGTCGACGGCTCCATGGACTTGACTGAACCGGATTACGGTTCAGACCTTCAGGCTGTCAAACTCCGTGCCTGGCAGGACGAAAAGACCGGTCAGTGGTACCTCAATGGTATGAAACGCTTCATCACCAACGGTTGCGCTCAGGTGCACCTGGTGCTGGCCCGTTCCGAAGAAGGCACCAGCGACGGTCGCGGTTTGTCCATGTTCATCTGCGAAGCCTGCCCCCAGCTGGTAGTGCGTCGTATCGAAGATAAAATGGGTATCCACGGTGTTGCCACCTGCGAATTGCAGTACAACGATGTGCCCGCCCAGCTCTGCGGCAAACGCCGTCTGGGTCTGATCCGTTACGTCATGAGCTTGATGAACGGAGCCCGTGTTGCCATCAGTGCCCAGGCAGTGGGTATTGCCGAAGCTGCCTACCGTGCAGCCCGTCAGTACGCTGCCGAACGCGAACAGTTCAAGAAGAGCATTGACAAATTCCCGGCTATCTATGATATGCTTGCCAGTATGAAGGCAAAACTGACCGCCGCCCGTACATTGTTGTACGAAACCACCCGCGCGGTCGACCTGCGTACTGCCTACACCCACTTGGCAGAAGCTGCTGATGCAACTGCCGAAGTCAAGAACATGGCCAAGTACTACAACAAGCTGGCAGCCATCCTGACACCCATGTGTAAGGCATTGGCTACCGAAAGTGCCAACCAGATCGCTTACGATACCATCCAGATCCACGGCGGTACCGGTTTTATGCGTGACTTCAACGCCGAACGCTTCTATCGTGATGCCCGTATCACCAACATCTACGAAGGCACCACCCAGCTGCAGGTCGTGGCAGCTATCGGCGGCGTGATGCAGCGTGATGCCGACAAGCGTTTGAATGAAATGTTCGACCTCAAGTTTGAAGGCGAATCCGCCCGTTTGGCAGAAATCGTCAAAGGGTTGTACGCCAAACAGCTGGAAGCGGTCAAATTTGTTGCCGACCGCAAAGACATCGCCTACCACGATCTGCACGCCCGCGATCTGGTGGAAATGGAAACCTATGTGTTCGTAGGTATGCTGATGCTGCGTGACGCCCAGAAATGTGCCGACCGCTTTGTGCTGGCCGAACGCTACATCCTGGATTCGCAGGCAGAATTTGCCAAGCGTTATGCCAAGGTGATGTCCGGCGACCAGACAGTTATCGAACGCCATCGCGATGTGATCGACTACTGATAAAAAATCAGTTGGATCAACTGCTGATAAACCCGCCCGGGATGAACAATTTTGTTCCGGGCGTGGTTTTGATTTAAATCCGGAGTTTGAATATCCGGAAAAAGAAAGGACAGCATAAGATGAATAACGCCTATTTGGATATGGCAAAAAAGGTGATCACGGATCCGCAGATTCTTTCCGTAGTATCTGCCAAGCGTGCCCGTCAGCTTGCACAGGGGGCCCGCCCGATGGTCAAGTGCGATTCAAAAAATCATCTGGACGTGGCTTTGCTGGAAATCGGTCAGGGTTTGATCGGTTATGAGTTCGGCAGTGCCGAAGAGGAAGCCGCCGCCGAAGCTTCAGCCCAAGCTGAGGCCGCAGCGGAAGAAGCTCCCGCAGCGGAATAAGCTGAAAAATAAGATTTTTTCAGAGGTAATAAGCTATGGAAAAACCGTTAGTGGGAATAGTCATGGGCAGCAAGAGCGACCTTCCGTTGCTGGAAGGAGCGTTCAAGGTGCTGAATGATTTTAATGTACCGTTTACTGCCCGGATAATGAGTGCTCACCGGACGCCGGAAAAGGCGATGGAATTTGCCGCCAATGCCCAGAATAACGGCTTGAAAGTGATAATCTGTGCAGCTGGCATGGCGGCACATTTGGCAGGAGTAATGGCAGCGCATACAGTGCTGCCGGTGCTGGGTATACCGGTAGCCAGCGAGCCTTTCAACGGGCTGGATGCACTGTTGGCAACGGTGCAAATGCCTCCGGGTATCCCGGTAGGCACGGTAACTGCTGGCAAAGCAGGAGCCAAAAATGCAGCCTTGATGGCAGTGGCGATCTTGGCATTGAGCGATGCAAACTTGCAGGAAAAACTGCTGACATTCCGCAAAGCGCAAACAGCTCAAGTGGAAGCAGCAGATGCCGAATTGCAGGCAATGTTGACAAAATAAGGTAAAATAAGTAAAAATTTTACCGGAAAAGCTGTTTCAGGATTTGCAAAATCCGTAAAATGGCATATAGTATATAAAACGCTATTTGGAGTTGCGTGGTAACTTCAAAGTTTTATATAGCGGAGAGGTGGCTGAGTGGCCGAAAGCAACGGTTTGCTAAACCGTCGTACGGGTAACCGTACCGGGGGTTCGAATCCCCCCCTCTCCGCCATTTTATTAAAATAAAACTTGTGTAGGTTTTTAATTACACTTGTATATTCTATTGATTAGGAACAGTTTGCTATAAAGGAAAGAATGGTTTACTCTGGTTTATTTAGGCTTTCTGAGGTTAATTCGGCTTTTTTCTGCTTTACGCAAATATCCGGTTAGTTTGGTGTGTGTGGGCACTTTTATAGATAACATCGGCTGTGCGTTAAGTTATGTGAGATGTTGTTCTACTTATATATTAAGAATAAAAACCCCGGTATCGTTTTTTGTGTGATACTCGGGGTTTTGTCGTTGTTTATGATTGCTCTTTGATTCGTCGCATCGCTTCCGGATTACGCCAAATGCACTCTATTCTGGATTGTTTGGCTTTCACATTTCCTGTGCCTTGAAGCCCGGAATGTCGTGTCCTGCCGGCGGCTGTACAGACTACATCTACTGTCTGCATGTCCCAGCCGTTTGCTTGCAACGGAGCGTACAGCGGGCTGTTGTAGCCGCTCAATACCACTGCTCCATCGTAGCTCATCAGCGTTGTGATCAGCTCTTCGTGATCGCCATCTTGCAGTTCATGAGCGTATCCGCCGGCTTTGCGGCAACCTGATACATACGGTGGATCACAGTATGCCAAATAGCCTGTTCCGCTGAATCTGGCAAGGCAGTCACGCCAATCGCAACACTCTATTTGTACACGCTGCAAACGCTCATGGACAGCCGGCAAATTGTCAAAACTGCTGCGCCAACTTGCGGTTGCATCGGTAGTTGTTCCGGTTCCCCAGGAGTTGCCGAAAATACCGCCAAAACTTTGTCTTGCCACCATATACCACCTGACTGCTTGTTCTACTGGATCGTGGATCGCAGGCCAGGTTCTGGCGCACTCTTCGTATAGCTCCCGGCTGTATGGCATTTCGCGGACGCGGCTCATAAAAGGACCAAAATAATCACGGCTTGCCAGCACTCTGAAAAAGCTGACCACTCCACGATTGACATCATTATATACTTCAACTTCTACCGGTTCCTTGGCAATTAAAATACTGGCTCCGCCGCCAAACGGTTCAACATATTTTGTATGCGGCGGTAATGCTGATAAAATGGCTTTTTTGATCTTTGCTCCACCTTTCCCGCCGAACCACGGAAAGGGTGCACGAACATTTTTACTCATAGAATCATCCTTAATTTGCACAAAAAAATAACCCGGCATTTGCCTTGTTTGTGAGTTTACTGTATATTTAAATATGATTTGGGCAGTAAAACTCAATTTGGCAGGCAAATGCCGGGTTGGGGGTAAAAAGTCAGATTGCAGTCTGCTTTTTACACTGCTCTTTTTTCTTAATTTGCTACATCATTTTTTACCTTCTTTCTGTTGAAAATTATGTGGTAGGCGTGCGGGTTAAAATGGCACGTCGGCCATCTTTTCTTTTTCGTATTCTATACGATGTTTGATCGCTTCTATTGCCTTGTGCATATCGGCTGGTTCGAGATCGTCAAGGCTCGTCAGATCTTCCAGTTGAACCTGTGTGGCTCGGTGAATGAAGCCGCAGATCCAGGCTCCAGTGCGCTCGGCGGATTCCAAATATGGCTGCAGCTCTTTCCAGAGTACCCAGAAGTATCGGGCTGCTCTGGTTTTGGCTGTCGCCATATTGTGCATCCTGCGGTATACTTTGATTACATCGCCGGGGGCAAGAAATTTGGCACTGTCAACACCGGCAACATCATTCAATATTTGCCGGTATTTAAGGTCGGACAAGCCGAGTTTTTTCTGCTCAATTTTTATGGCTGCTATTTTCATTTTTTCAAACTTCCGGCAGGAGCGGTGTATCTTTTTCGATTCGCTTGGCAAGGCGTTCGGAGAGTTCTTCGTTTTCTGCTATCGCCTTTTCAATGTTCAATTTTTTCAGGCAGTCAGTACAAATGCAACTGTATGACCGGATGGATATGCTTAACCCATCATTTCGCACCGGTTCCAGCAAAAGAGATATATCCCCGCAGATTCTGGATGCGGTAGCCAAGGCAAAAAAGCCACGTTTGGCGGTGGCTCTTTTGCCACATATATCACAGACTATCGCCATAATTACTCCTCCGGCCAGATGCCGCCGGATTCCCTCCAGCGGACTGCAACTTGCAGATTTCCGGCTTGCAGGGCGCGTCCTTGCTGCTGCGCCCAATCGCTGGCTCTCCGGAGATCTTCAAACAAAGTACGGAGTTTACCGTCGCGGGCGGTGGCTGTTTTGTAGGCAAGTTCAATCAACCGCTGACTTGCATCTGGATTGAAGGATTTAACAATATCCTCAATTTCGCCTCTGAAAATTTTATCCGGGATCGGCAGCGTATATTTGACGCGGCCGATAAACTGTTCAAAATAATCAGCGAGTCTGCCGTTTTTCATTTCCTTGAGATATACATCTGTAAAGATCATAATTACCGCACAGCCGCAAATATCGTGCAGATCCCGCAAAAGTTCAATGGCGGCTGTTCCGGTATTGCCGGAGCGCGGAACCAGATGACCGGCTTCGTCGACCATAATCACATTGCGGGGAGTAAAAGCCTTGAAAAGCCGCTGTTCCAGATCGGTGGTTTTATGGCCGTTGACGCCGATACCGCAAGAGCTGCACAGCATTGTTACGATTTGACGGCGGGTGCAGCTTGATGGCACCCGGATATAACGGGTTCTGCCGTGATTATTTTGCCGAGCCCAGTATTTGGCTGCATAAGTTTTGCCGCGACCGGTAGGACCGACAATGTTTACCATTGCCGACCATTGTGCGGCGTAGTCGAAGGCTTCAAACAGTCGCTTAATCACGCATGTTTCCACTAATGGCATTTTTTGAGAAGCCTGTTGCTTGAGCTGCTGAATAGCACTTATAAAGGTATCCAGCTCGCCATCGTAGCGGCCGGTAAACACTTCGTATATGAACTTGTAATCGTAGCCGATCTGACGGCAGAGTTCGGTTTTGCTGTTGCCGAGTACATCAAAAGTGTAGCCCCAGAGCCATTCCAGGTGCTGCTGCTCTTCTTCGGAATAACGGCGGATGCCGGCACGGAAAATATTCAAGCCGATATTGATGATATCGCGGCTCATGCCGGCTTCGGGGGCGGGATTTTCAGCGGAATGTGCTGCTGTGGTGGTGGCGTTACCCATTACTCTTGTATTGCTCATTTGTTTTCTCCTTGTTTTTACGGACTTATACGGACTTATACGGACTTATATGGACTTATACGGGATAATTCGACCAAGGCACCCCAACGACGACCAAAGAGCCCCAACGAGGGCTCTGCGATACAAACGCCGGCCGTCGTACGGCCCTGCCGCGATACTAACGCCGTCCGTCGTACGGACCCCATTACTCTTGTGTTGCTCATTTGTTTTCTCCTTTTTGGTACGGATTTGTACGGATTGATACGGACTGTTTATGGTAAATCAGTCTTCGTAATCGTCTTCTTTTTTATTCAACATAAAGTCGTGGAAGGTTGATAATGCTGCTCTGGCGGCGGCTTCGTCGGCAAGCATATCATCTATGCTGTGATCGGCGGTGTTGATTGGCATTTCCGGCGGTTCAGCGGTGAAATCGAAGCGCTCTTCCAGTGCGGGTTCTTCAGCGTCAAATACATTTTCTGCCGGGGCTATGCGTTTGTAAGTATGACTCTTGCCTTTGATCGTGTTTATGCTGCCACGGCGGATGAATCTTTGATCGCTCCCCAATGAAAGCATAAATTCAATAGCACTCATGCCGATCCGGTCGCCGGTGAGTTGAGAGAGCATATTGCGGCATTCGCGTTTCTGCCGGTTCTGGCGTTCCAGAAGTTCGGCAAGGATTTTTTGAGCAGCTCCGTCGTCACCGGCGATCGCTTTGACGCTCAAACGGGTGCGGGCTATGCCAATAGCAGAGCCATCTTCGCGGCAGAGCAGTACCATTTCGGGATCAAACGGGTTGGCTTTGATCAGCACTTTTTCACCTACACGCACTTCATCGCTGAAATACCGGCGGTTCAGTAAGGTTACTGCCGGACCTCTGGCGACGGTACGGATGCCGATTGGCAGCATAAAGGCAAACGCTACATCTTCAGGCGTCATCAACCGCAAATCGGGGTTGCGCTGCTCCCAGATTTCGGCGGGGCTTTTGCCGCGATGGATCTCGCCGGTTTTGGGTCTGGCGGTGTAACTTGCCACCCAGTCGGCAAAAATGCTGGTAAAGGATTCCAGCGTTGGCAGCTCCATAACATTTTCGGCTTTGTCAAAGTATGCGGCACTGTCGGGCCGTTCCATAGGGTTGCTGCCGAGATAATCAGGAAAGTATTTATCGAAACTTTTCATCATATCCCGGAAAAAGCGTTCCACGGTTTTGGCTCTGGCATTGAACGGCTTGGCGTTGGTCAGTACGATTCCCAATTCCTTAAATATGCTGTGTTCATACTTGCCGCATTGCAAAGGCGTGGAAAAGCCCTGTTTGCAGTAATCTTTACCATTGTCGAAATAACACATTGCCGGCGGCTGACCGTTGGTTTTGCAAATATAATCCAGCAGAGTCCGCATGATTATATCGGCATTGACCGGCTTGACGGTGATCGTCCACGCTGCCGGATACCAACTGCGTGCATCCATCAGGCAGGCTATATGCGGTCTGACTGCGATCCATTTGCCTGGTTCAATTTCGTATCTGACCCGGGTGTCGAAGTCGCGGCTGTCGCCGATCAAAAGTTCGCCGGGTTCAGTGGAATTCCAATCACGATTGATATAGTCGCAAATGGTGTTTCGCCATGCTACTTCGCCCTCACGACCGGCAATCAATACTTCCAGCGGAAGGCTTTTGACGTAGCTGCGTACTTGGGTAACACTGGGGACGACCGCCGACGGATCACGCTGACGCAACGCAAATGCGGCAACCTGCCTGGCCACGGTCAGATCCAGCTTGTTCTGATTGAGATACGCAGCGTTAAAGTCCAGCCAGAACTGACGGTCGCCGTATGCGGGGATGCCGTCAGCGGTTTTATAGACCGAACCGCCGCGTTTGTAGTTGGTAGCCAGAGCCTGCAAATCGCCTTCGCCGGGAACCGCTCCCGGGGTGGAACGGTATTCATTGAGCCGACGCTGCCAGTTGCGATAATTGTTATAAGTGAGTTGGCTGGCGCCCCGCTGACCCGATTGCCGGAGAATCGGAAACTCCTCCACTCTGGCAGCAGCGACCTTGGCAACGATCATCGGATCCGGCGTCCGGGGTTCCAGCATTTTCTGCTGCTGGATGTATTGCAGAAACTTCAGCCGTTCCCGTGCTTCGGCACGAACATTCTCCGGCAGCGTTTGCAGTGTTCCGGCAGCCACACGATCCGTGGTTGTCAGGGCTGTTTGTACTGTTTGGTGTGTGGTTGCCGCACAATTCTTGCTGGTTTGCACAACTGTTTTTTGTGTGGTCGCTACACGATTGCTGCTGGTTTGCACAGTCGTTTTCTGTGTGGTCACTACACAATTCGCTGTTGACTTGGGCGGGGGCGGCAGATTCAGTTTCAAGATCTTCATTGTTCTCCTCTTCAATGACTCCTGCTAAAATGTTTTCAATATCTTTAATGCTGTCCAGTAAGGCAGCTTTGATTTGCAGCAAACTGATAGTATCTGCCTGACAGTTGGGGTTGCTGCGCAGTTTGGATTTTTCGTGATGTAAATATGCCGAAAGCAAATTGCAGCCGCCTGAAGCACATTTGACCGCCTGCGTATCGTCGGTTATGCCGGAAATGAAACCGGCGGCATCCATCTCCCAAATGGCATCCAGCGCCGCTGAAAAGCCCGGCAATTCGGCTTGAACTGCGGCTTTGGGTTTGGCTATACAGTGTTCGCAATCCGGCAGAGTGCCTTTGGCTTGATACGCCAGATGGCACAACTGGCAATTTACGGCGTTCCTCACCTGATCAATGGGCATATCGGCAACCGGTGTTACAGAAAGAAACCCTTCCAGAATTTCCAGTGGCAGCCGCGACAATGCTAGGAGTTTATCTCCGGAGAGCTTGAGCAGATTCCGGTAAAGCACCTTTTTATCGAAGCAAGCAATCATCAGATGACCGACTTTGGCACGGTGATAGCATTCGCTGCGGGTAAGACCGGAAGTCTTTTCCGCCCAGGCAACCCAATCTTTTTTGCCGAGCGTGTTCTGCGATCGTGCCAGCAAGATGGCAGTGGTGATCATATCAACTTTGCGAATGGCGGCAAAACTCTGTAGGGCTCCTTCAATTTCGGTAGCAGTCAACAATTCGCAGTTGATTACGGTTTTTTGATGAATATCGTTGAAGTTAAGCATATTATCTCTCCTGTAAATTTTCGGCATAGCCTTTGGAAAAGGAGAATTTGACAACATCTCCTGGTGGAACAACCGCTGCGCCGGGGATGATTTCACCGGCTATGGCGTGGCGCAGCACGGCATCTTTATTGACGGTGCGTTTGGTGTTGATTATGTCATTGTAGCCATTTTCAAGGGCGTAAGCAAAGAGTTTTTCTTCATCTTCAATAGTTACATAAGCCGGATCGGTAGTGATGCCGTAACTGCCGATCTGGGCCACCTTGTGCTTGCGGGGCGAAAGAAAACGCTCTTTATGTGCCTGGATATAATCAGCCAGTTCGCCGGTCAAAAGTTCATATTCGGCAAGTTCGGAAGCCACATCTTCTTTGTGAAGGATTTCCAGATCGGCAAGGCGTTTTTTGTGAGCGGCACTTTTGCGATCCAGAATGGCTTTGAGCCGGGCTATCTTCAAGAAAAGTTCGTCAGCATCGGCAACGGTCATGGCCTGATATTTGCGGTTGTCTTTGAGTGTGGTCATTGGTTTTTACCTTTGTTGTATGATTAAGCTTTTTCGATCAAGGCAGCCCAACGAGGCTGCCGCGACATTTACGCCGTCCGTCGTACGGACCCGAAGAATTCGGCGAATTTGGCTTTGTACATAGGGCGGGGATCACCTTGCAATGCTTCGGATATACGCTGGTGATTTATGCCGAGAATGGCGGCAAAATCCTTTTTGGTAAGCCCGAACTCTTCAAGTATGGCAGCAGTTACCTGCTGGATGGTGCCGCCGTTGGCGATGAGGTTCTGGCCATAACTGCGGATTTCTTCGGCGTAGGCTGGCATGGCAGCGGGAGCAAGATCGGGTAAGTCGGACAGGTCGGACAAGTCGGACAAGTCGGACAAGTCGGACAGCTCGGACCAATCTGCCAATACTTCATCCAGCTGCTCGCGGATGGTGTTTACCAGTGTGGTTGCCACACTATTGTTCTTTGTGAATTCAGCTAAGCCGTAGCAGGCGGCTTCGATTCGGCCAAGTTGTCTTGCGGTGATTTTCATTTTTTGGTTTTTGCTTTCTTTTTTTACAGACTATTACAGACTATTACGGACTATTACGGACGACTGCGGAATAATCCGATCAAGGCAGCCCAACGAGGCTGCCGCGATACTAACGCCGCCCGTCGTACGGGCTACCTTTCACTGAAAAATGGGTCTTCCGGTTCGGTGTTATACGGCGGAGCGGTTATCAGATCGCCGAACTCGTCGTACATTTCGCACTCTTTGGGCAAGCGGATCTTGCAGAGCATACGCTTTAAGCTGGAGAGCGAGATCTTCAAATCCTCCGCCAGCTCCCGCTGGGTTTTGCGGGGCTGGGTGATGCGGGCCTTGAAAAGCTGCCAGCGCAGCGGGTTTTCGGCAGCATAATCTGCCAGAAAGAGCATTCGCCGCATGGTTACGGTATCCGGCAGATTGGATTTGCCACGCCATGAGGCGGGATTGCTGCCGATCATCACGGCAAGTTCGGCGGGCTCCACAGTTCGAGTTGGAAATGCGTTATCCATAATCAGAATCCTCCAACAACGGCAATACCCAGCAGAAAGCCCACCAGCAGCCAAAGTGCCATATTGATAAAGTAAACTTGCGGATAGTGGAAGGTTTTGAGCTGCCGCGACTGCCGGGCGACTTTGGCGCGAAGTTTCTGATTCTGTTCAATAAGTGCAGCGATCATCATAGTGTTTTCTCCTTGTTTAACAATCGTTTTCGACCCGGTTGATAACTATACTGGCAATCATAGCGGCTTCGGCGTAGGTAATGGGGAGTGCTTCGATTGCTTGCGGGCGTATTTCTCCAAGAACCCGATCAATCGCCAAAGCATAACCAGTGCCGATATTTGCTCCCACAAATTCGCGGATCATTGACGATAACGCAATGTTATAGAAAACTTGTTTTTCAGCCATAATATTTTCTCCTTGTTAGCACACATACTTTGCGATTAAAATGATGCTGAGAATCAGCAAAAATATACCCATAAGAGAAAGTTCTATTACCTTTTTGTGCAAGAGTTTGCGCTCTGCTTTTTCTTTGAGATATTGCTGTGCGATTCTATATGTTGCAGAACCGCTTGCGGTGATTTGGATGCGGTTGTTATCAACTTGCTCAAGAAATTTATGCGCCAAGAGATTGTCGATATCGCAAAGCAAAGCCTTGTAGCCTACCCAGAAGTCAGTGTCGATTTCTTTTTCGCCAATCAGAAGATCGGCGTCTTTGTCTCGGTATTCGCGGTAAAGGGTAAGCATGACACTTAAATCGACTTGAATGTTTCCATTCTCTTTGGGGATGTGAAAGCCAGTGATTCCCTGTGCAAAAAGCCCCAAAGTTTTCATTCTTCTTACATTCAACAGAGTGTTGCAGATTGGTTCTTTTTCTTTATCCATTGCTATTTTCTCCTGTTTTTAAGGGTTGATTTTAATCCAGTAAATCTTTCCAGTCGCAATTCAGGGCGGTGGCGTAACGCTTGGCGATGCGAATGGTTTTAATGCCGTATTGCTCTTGTTTCCATACCATTTGCGGACTTGAATGAATCAATTCTGCGACATTACGAAGTTTTAATTTGAGCCTCTTGCGCATAGCTCGCAAACGGCTGATCTTAAATGCTGGTTGTTGCATTTGTACCTCCTTTGTTCGTAATTTACGATAAATATAATCGTATATACGAATTTTGCAAACGTAATTTACGAATTTTTATTAAAAAAGGTTGAAAATTTACAAAAAAGCGTTATTTTTATCCAAAAAGGATTAAAAATGATTTCTGAAGATATTGTAATCAATGCGTTACGGAATGCGGCAAAGCGTTCCAAAACGCAAAGTGCCTTGGCACAAAAAGCAGGGATATCGCAAAGTACGATATCAGATTATTTGAATGGAAGATATTCTGTTGGGAATATGACTTTATCAGTCTTCTTCAAACTGTTTCCGGAGATGAAAATTGATTTCTTTGGAGAGTGTACTGGCGATGAGGTTTATAATTCTCTTAAAAGTCAACTGTTGGAAATTTTTGACGCTCTCGATGATCGTGAAAAGGTTCGTATGGTGGCAATGAGTGCAGCCAACTTTGGCGAAAAATTGCGTGGAGAAACAAAGATAAATGAATGAAGTAAAATACAAGATAAGGCGTGCGATTTTAATGGCTGCTGCTGAATTTGCAGTTTTTTCATTTGAGTTTATATGGCATCATCCATGGGTTAGCGATTTAGGTGTTGAGGTTGAAGCTGTACGCGATCAATGGAAATTGTTGATAAAACACGGGTATATAAAATTGATTCCCGGGTATGTTGATGATGCCGTGTTGGCAGATGAGCAAAAGAAGAGTATTGAGAAAACCTGCCATCCTACCCGTGATGAATTTTTATGGGGTGCCATTGTTGCAGTTGAAGGCAATAAGATTTAGTTTTTACATCAAGCAAGGAGGTATTTTATGAGTGGAACAGTAAGCAAACTTGATAAACGTGTCTTTTTTTTGTCTCCCATGGAATTTTTGGCAATGTCATGGGTGTATAAAAATGAAATTTTGCCATTTCTGAAACCAGTAAATGCTATACTTCGCGAGAGTATTGATGTCAAGGAAGTTATAAGGAACCTTCGTAGTGCAATCTTGAATGCAGAACTTGATGAGGCAGAGTTTTCTGAATCAGAATGGGCTTATATTTCATCTGTTATACCCAAACATTTTATGCTGTTCGCGCAAGCAGAAAAGATTCGTAAACCTGAAAATGATTTGATACACGATGCAAGAGGAAAGCTTGTAGATTTGATTTATACAGACCGTTTGGGAAATCTTGTGGAAATTGACTCTTCGATGAGAAATGGCAAAATTGAGTTTCAAATATTTGAATTTTGATCAAGATAATTTCGATGCATTTGATTCTTGACTCTTCAGAACTTCAATAGAAAACACTGAACCACTTTAACCCATTATCTTTCAGGATGATGGGTATTTTTTTTGTCTTTTTTGAACCTTTTTTGCTGTTTTTCGCCTTTTAGTGAAGAGTGGAGCGTTTGCCGCTTTGCGGCAAAAAGTTGAAAAATGGGTTGAGTTTTTCACTTTTGCTCCCGATACAGGGCTGGGCATTGTTGGTTTTCTCCTTGCCGGCAATGCCCTTTTTATTTTCAAAAGAAAGGTGTTTTTGTGATGGATTTTTGGAGTTACCTGGGCAGCAGTGTTGCCGGCGGTGGTATCGGCAGTTTGCTGGTCGGCTGGTGGCTCAAACGCCGGGAAAAAGAACACGATGAACTGAAGCAGTTGGAAAAAGAACGCATTGATAAAATTTCCGCCGATCTGGAAGAACATTTGAAGGTGAGCAATCCGGAAGCCACCAATAACAAGATCGACCAACTGCGTGGTGAAGTCTACCGTCTGCGGGATTCTGTAGATCGTGATCGGGAGCGGCGGGCGGCGGCTGATGCGGAATTGGCAAAAGTGCTTGGTGAGCTCTCCGGAGCGGTCAGCGGCATCAAGAAGTGGCTGGATAATATCAATGCTTCAGTTCAGAATCATATAACAAGTCAGGATATACATCATCATGGGAAATAAAAGCAAAATTTACCGCACCCGCCGGGGGATTCTGGTTGCTGTTGCTGATTACGTCAACCCGGTAGATCTGGACTGGGTGATCGATCACCCGGCGTTGCTGGATGTCAGCCGGGATGAAGCGGCAGTACAGTGGAATAACTTAATTGAAAACGGTTTTCTGCAAGGTCTGCCGGGGTGTAAAGGCGAATATGTAACCATTACCGCTGAAGGCCGGAAAAATCTGCCTGATGCTCCACGAGAGGGTTATAGCCCATACATCTGGGGCCCAACGGTCGGGGTGTAACGCCAGTGAGGATGTGAAGGTGTGAAGAATTTGCCTGGTGGCAAATGTGAAGTTGCTCCCTTGCGGGAGTAAGGTGGGTGATGAATAATGGAAGATAATAAAACGATCAAGGCAACCCAACGAGGTTGCCGCGACACCAACGCAGCCCGTCGTACGGGCAGACAGCGAAATAATTATGCCAGGCTGCCTTTTGAAGTTCGGCAGCGGGTTTTGGCTATGCTTTATGACGGGGCTGAATACGATGATATTCGTAATGCTCCGGAAATCAAAGCGGCTTGTGAGCAGCGGAAGATCGTGCTGCACAATGCCACCTTTCTGGCGGTGCGGCGGGGCGAAGAATACCGGCAATATGGCGAAGCATTGGCAAAGACCAGCAAACGCATTGCTGACGACCGTTGGGCGGCAGCAGCATTGCAGGAGCTTTCCGGATTGACCAGCGTAAGTGATGTAACACAGATGGCACTGCTGCGGCAGTTGCGGGTTCTTTCGGAAAATCCCGATATGGATGCCGAAGAAACTTTGAAGCTGGTGAACGCCACGGTCAAGATCAAATCCACTGAACTGGATAAACGGGTGCAGCATTTGCAGGAAAAATTGGCCGAAAGCAACCGCCTGCGGCAAGCTGCCGAACAGGAATGGCAAGTCAGGGAAGCCGAACTGCTGGCAAAAATTGAACTGCTTAAAGACGAGAACTGCAAGCTCAAGCAGGGTAGTAAAGAGGTTGGATTGAGTGAAGAATCCATTCAGAAAATTGAACAGAAAATAGGACTTTTGTAATATGGGTATGGCAAAAATCGTACCAGTCAAACCCGATGTGCTTTTTTTGCCGTATCAGGAACGCTGGATATTGGATTACAGCCGGATCAAACTGGCAGAAAAATCCCGTCAGATCGGGTTCTCCTGGGCAAGTGCTTATGAAACTGTCCGTAAGCAGTCGCAGACCAAAGCCACGCTGGATGAATGGGTATCCAGCCGCGACGAAATTCAGGCAAGACTCTTTCTGGACGACTGCAAAAAATTTGCCGGTGTTTTGAATATTGCCGCCGAAGATATGGGCCGCAGTGTTTTGGATGAAAAAGGCACAACCAACTTTGTTCTGCAATTTGCCAACGGAGTAAAGATCAACAGTATGTCGAGTTCTCCCGATGCTCAAGCCGGTAAACGCGGCGGCAGATTGCTTGACGAGTTTGCTTTGCACAAAGACAACCGCAAGCTCTATGCGATTGCGTATCCCGGCATTACCTGGGGCGGAGCAATGCGGATAGTTTCCACGCACCGGGGCAGTCACAACTTTTTCAACAAACTGATTGCGGAGATCCGGGAAAAGGGTAATCCAAAGCAGATAAGTTTGCACAGGGTAACGCTGGAAGACGCTTTGAATGAAGGCTTTTTGTGGAAGCTGCAAAGTAAGCTGGCTTCCAGCGATCCGCGTCAGGAAATGGATGAAGCTGATTATTTCAACTTTATCAAAAATGGCTGTGCTGATGAAGAGAGTTTTCTTCAGGAATATATGTGTGTACCGGCGGACGATGCTTCAGCATTTTTGAGCTATGAACTTATCACGAATTGTGAATACAATGTCAATCCGGAGCACTTGGCGGATGTGGATAACCTTTCGGATTTAAGGGATTGCAAAAATCTCTATGTTGGTGTTGATATTGGACGCAACCACGACTTGACGGTTATCTGGGTAAACAGCTATGAAGGCGAACGGCATTTGTGCCGGCGGCTGATTCCGCTGCAAAAAAAGACTTTTTCGGAACAGGAAGATATACTTTACCGGATATTGGCTCTGCCGAATATGCGGCGGTGCTGCATTGATGCTACCGGGCTGGGGATGCAGTTTGCTGAACGGGCAATAGAGAGATTCGGCAGTTACCGGGTGGAAGGCATCAAGTTTTCCGCTGCTGTAAAAGAAGATTTGGCGTACCCGCTGCGGTCGGCATTTGAAGACCTGAACATAAGAATACCCGAAGACGCTAAATTGCGTGCAGATTTGCGGGCTATCCGCAAAGAAACTACTTTGGCGGGTAATATAAGGTTTTCTGCCGATCGTGGCGAGAATGGCCACAGCGACCGCTTCTGGGCGGCAGCCCTGGCGATCCATGCTGCCAAAAACGGCAATACAGCTTGGGGTATGGAGTCGCTGAACGAGGCAAATACAAGTTGTGATGATGGCTATCACCGGCCGGATAATTCAAGTGATTGGAGTGGAATATGAATTTTTTCAAGAGATTATTACACGCTGCCAAACCGATATTCAACCCGGATATTCAAGATCGGTACGATGATGATGTATCCCGCAATCTTGTGCCGGCAACCATTGATCGGATCATGCAGCAGGCTAATTCCGGCGATATACGCGAGCAATGCAAGCTTGCTTCGGAAATACTGGAAAAGAATGCTGACATAATGCAGGCGGTCAGTACCAGGCGTGATGCGGTATTGGGGTGTTCCTGGCAGATCGAACCGGCGGATGATACTCCACGATCGCGTGAGATTGCCGATATATTGGAAAAAACATTGAAAACTTGCGGCGATGGCGATGAGCTGGATACTTTTGAAGATCTGCTGGAAGATATGCTCAACGCTTTATTGCCGGGTTTTATGGTATCGGAAATCGCATGGTGCAACGGCGGCGATATAGCCGGATTCAAGCATATAGAGCAGAAGAGATTCACTTTTACTGACTCTTTTGAACCGAAGCTGATCAACAGGGAATACCCGATGGGTATTGAGCTTGACCGGCGGAGAATTATTTACCACAAGCTGCGATTCCATGGTTCTGACCCGGTACGGGGCGGGCTTATAAGGCCGCTGGCCTGGCTGCATTGTTTTAAGACAGTCGGCGAAAAAGATTTGCTTGGGTTTATTGAACGCTACGGTATGCCGTTCATAGCTGCCAAAGTAGATGCTGAAGCTTTTGAAAAAGAACGCAATATGATCAAGCACCTGGTTCGCAACTTCGGCAGTTCCGGCGGGGGGATATTTACCCGTAATGTGGAACTGGAACTTCTGGAGTGTGCCGACAGCAATGGTGATGTATATTTTCGGTTGCTGGAATATCTGGAATCGGCTGTAAATAAAGTAATTCTGGGGCAGACTGCCAGCAGCGGTGATTCTGCGGGGCTTTCCGGCGGCGACGCCCAAAGCAAAGTCCGTCAGGATATATTGGAGGCCGATTGCAGACGGTTGATGCGGTCGATCAATACGCAAATCGTCAAGCCGTGGATGATTTATAATTATGGAGCAACAGAGCCGCTGCCAAGCTTTGTGATCGAGTACACGCCGCCGGAAGATCAGGCTGCGTTGGCTACGATCGTAGCAACTTTAAGCAGTGCCGGTTTTAAGGCGGATGCTGCTGAATTAAGCAAGCGGTTCGGTTTGAAACTGCGTTATGAAGCGGCAATGAGCAATCAGAGCCCCATGGTTTTGAGCGGCAATAGTGAACTCCTGAAAAAATATGACACAATAAATGCCGCTATTCGCAGTGGAGTGGTTACTATGACACAGGATGTTGAGGAGCAAGCCCGGCGGGAATTGGGGTTGGCGGAGCTTTCGGAAGATGCCAGAAAGTCGTGGGAGGCTACCGGCGGTATCCGGCAGGGACGGAATTTGAAGTCCGCCGAGAGTGATGCAGTTAATAAAGAACTTGGCATTGCCGATAATGCACCGGATTATAAAACCGAACAGAGGATCGTGCACAGCAAAGCCTTATCAGCAGAAAGTGCATCTGATGGTTTGCAGCAGTGGCTGCTGCCGGTATATGAAGAGCTTTTGAAGCTTGGTAATGAAGATTTGAGCGAGGAAGAATTTCAGAAAAAATTATCGGAAGTTTGCACAGGCAAAAAGTTGTTTGGCGACGGGGAAGAGTTTGAAAAAGCTTTGGAAAAGGTCTGCAAGGCGGGAATAAGTGCCGGAACGAACAAAGTTTTGCGGAGAAACACCAAATGAATGAAACAAACTTTGATGCCAGGGAACGGTGGCTGAAAAACCGGGTGACTTTGCCAACAATATTAAGTTCAAAAGCTATCGCAGAACGCTTGATGCCAAAAATCAGGGCTCAAGCGTTTTTTTCTGCCCGGGTGGCAGAAGCCAGGATCATAGAGGCTGTCAGAGCAATAGCAGATAAGTATTCGCAGGGAGAAATCGAACTTGCCGAAGCCAGAACAGCTTTGAAGCGTCTGGCGGTCGGCAATAATCTGGATGACGGCAGCGGCAGCTTGAAAAACCTTGGCAGTCTGGCACGCATCGATCTGATATTGCAGCAGAATGCCTTGATGGCAGCAGCGGTTGGGCAGTATGAAGCCGGGATGGATCCGGATATAAAAGAGCGTTTCCCTTGCTGGCGATATGTAGCAAGTACAGCAATCAATCCCCGGGACAGTCATGCAAAATATTCCGGTATGGTTTTCAGCAAGGATGACCCGATCTGGCACAAGATATTCCCGCCTTGGGATTTCAACTGCAAGTGCAGCGTGGAAGATTGCGACGATGAACCGATGGACTCAAGCAAATTGATGCCGGACGGCGTACCAGGCAGCGGCTTTGCGTTTGATCCGGCACATGCTTTTGAGGAGTTTGATGTTACTGGACTGCAGCCGATGAGCCGACAGTCAATACTTAAACAAGCTGAAGAAGCGGTGAAAAATCAGCAGCTTGATAATGTGGGGTTGATCGTCGCTCCGGCTGAAAGCGGCGTAAAATCGGCACCACTCTCCGGGGCAGCACAAGTCCGGAGTGGATTTGAAGCTATGAAAAGTGCCGCCAGAAAAGAGCTTGAAGATGTCGGCTTGGATCCGGATAATCTGCCGGATTATAAAGTCGTTAATGAAGTATTTGCCGGAGCCGGCAAGCAAGGCAAAAATATTGTGGCTGCGGTCAGAGATAAATTTCCCGTAGAGCCGTTTGAAGTTGGTAAGCTTAATCGCCGGGCGGCGGAGGCAACTGGATTACCGGATTTGCCAGTAATACTGGGAGCGGGAAATCAACGCCACGGTATTGAACACTTGTGGAGAAATCACAAAGAATTGTTTGTTGATCCGGTACAAGCCGTTAATGTGTTACGAGAAACGCTGGGTAATGAAAATTGCCGGGTGGTAGTCAGTTTGAAGCGGGCTGTAACAAGGAAAGGCGAGCATGGTAACATGCAAAAGCTCCCTATTTGCCTTAAACGCATTGTATTGCATAATCCGCAAAAACAAAGTTATTGCGTGATGGTGTATGATGGCACGCAACTAAAACTGGTAAGTTGGAACAATGCTGATGATGCTTATGGTGATGATGAGTGGAGTTTAAAATAAAAAAGCTCATAACACACCCAATCGTGGGTTAACGCGTAATGAGCTTAAAATATTCTTCCCGCAGGCACCCTCAATCGTGAGGTTCCGCAACACACTCGGGAAAGCTGTACTTACTATAACCTGCTTTTTTGAGAAAGTCAAATATTTTTTGAAAAAAACGGTGTTAAACCCGCCTTCGCTTCGCTTACGGCGTGGCAAGCTGAAGGGGAAGGTATGGGGAAGTATGAGGGAACATGGGAAGGCGGGCTTGCCACGCCGGAGCTTTAGCGTAGGCGGGACAAGATGGGAAGGTTTGGGAGTGTATGTGAGAGCATGAGAAATTGCCGCCACTCCATCGCCAGCAACAATTTGGCGGCAAGCAGGAGTTATCAGGGTAAAATATGATTATTGCTGAATTGAAAAAGAGTTTGGCGGAAGCTGAACTTTGGCGTTTGACTGCCAAGTTGAAAAACACTTTGCCGTTTTATAAAACCTGGTCAACGGTGGTGGTCAACAAAGCCCGCAGCAATGCCAGAAGTAAGGGGGGTAAAACGCTTTGGAAACGCATTGAAAAGGCTACGCAAGTAAGCTCCTGCAATGCTTCCGGAGCGAAAATTGAGTGTTTTTCTTACATCGGAGCCCATAAAGAACTGGGCGGACCGATCGCTGTAAAAAACAAAAAGTTCCTGACCATACCCTTGGTGGATTATGCCAAAGGTAAAACTGTGGAATATTTGCAGCTTTCAGGCATAAAGCTCTTCCGACCGGCAAGCAAAAAAGTCCTGATGCGGCAAACGGAAACTGGTGTTGAGGCGGTTTTCGCCTTGTGTAAAAAGACCAAACCGCAGAAGCGTTACCCATGGTGGCCGGAAGTAAACTGGGTTGCAAAACAGGGAATAAAAGAAGCTCAATGGCATTTGATGAAAGGGCATTGATGAAAGGATTTGTATGAGTTACTTTATTTTTGACGGGTTGGCTTTGGGGGATATATTATCTGATCCCAAGTCGCCTAAACCATTCCGGCTTTTTAAGACCGGCGAAAATTTACTTACCCGCAACGGCAAAGATTATCGGCTGACTCTTTCGGCTGAAGATATTGCTGCAATCGCTGATTATCAGCGTAAAAAAGGCGAAAAAATCCCCATTGACAGCCGTCATGCTCTCTTTTTTGCCGCCGAAAAAGCCGGTGTTAAAGAAAGCGATATGCTCAAAATGGTTCCCAGTAATCTGGCAGCATTGGGTTTTGCGGCCTTGGAGAGCCGTTCTGACGGGCTTTGGGCGGTGGATGTGGAATTAAGTCCGCTGGCTGCTGAACTCCTTCAGAATGGCTCTCTGCGTTATTGGAGCCCGGTGGTACGGGGGCTGGATGGCAGATCGCCTTTGCGGGTGACTTCGATTGCCATGGACAATGTGCCGGCTCTGAATAATCTTGATATTCTCGCCGCTGGCGGGGAAGACATAAAAAACAAGTCCGGAATGCCGGACCAAACAATGAAAGGGGACAGACAAATGTCCGAACAGACCGAAAAAGCCTTGCGTAAATTGCTGGGCGATGACACGCTGGCACTTTCTGATACAACTGATGCAGAAATTGCCGGTAAGCTGGAAGCTCTGGCGGCTGAACTTGACAGTTTGCGTGCCAGCAAAAACAAGCTGGATACTTTGGAGCTTGCCGGGGAAACTCAAAAACGCGAACAGCTCATTGAGCAGGCAATCACGGAAAATCGCGTTACCAGGGCGGAAAAAGAGGGGCTTATGCAGCTTGACAGTGTCTGGCTGGCTGCCGAGCTGCCGAAGCGTGCTGCCAATGCGTTGCCGCCTGCAATCGGCAAGGAGCCGGAAGACCGCGAAAGTAAGATTGCTCTTACTGCTGAAGAAAAAGCCTTTGCCGCTGAACGCGGCATTACCGAAGAAGAATATCTCAAAGCCAAAAAGGAAGCCTCTGAACGATGAAAACTATTTCTGGAACCAGTCCGCTTGACCGTTACAGCATTGCTGACGGTGAAACTATTGAACATGGTAAATTGGTGATGCTCAACGCTGACGGCAAAGCAATCGCCGGCAGTGATGTTGCCGGTGCAACAGTTGTCGGCATTGCCGAAGAAGTGATCGACGGCAAAGTTACCGTGAAATCCGGTGTGGTTGCCTTGAAAAACAGTGCCGGGGAAAGTGCTTTGACCCGCAACGATCGCACCGGAGCAGTCTTTGTTACCGGTGCTGACTCGGTGGGCAAAACCTCCGGCAGCAAGGCAGTTGCCGGTATTTGTGTGGATGTGTACGGCGATGAAGTTTTTGTGGCAGTCGATCCGGTAAGTATTGCCGCCGGTAAAGCTTTGCTGAACTGAAAACCAGAAAAGGAGTGAAAAATGGATCTCAATACCGAAAATATGCGTAATTTGTTTTATGCTTTCAACGCCTATTTGCAGCGTGGTCTGGATGGCGGCTGGAAGGATTACACCCGCTATTGCGGATTTGTCAAAAGTTCTGCCCGGATCGAAAAATATCCACAGACGATTCTTTCCGGAGCTATGCGTGAATGGGTCGGCGATCGTGTGATCAACGAAGTCAAGGGCAAAGTCCTTGAAGTTGTCAATTCGGATTATGAACACACCGAAGGGGTCAGCCGCAATGATATTGAGGACGATACCATCGGCTTCTATGAGGCTCTTTTCTATGAAATGGGGCTCAATGCGGCTAATTTGTGGGCGGAACTCTCCACTAAAGCACTTACTGAAAACGGCAAATGGGCTGACGGCAAGGCGTTTTTCAGTTCCGATCGCAAGATCGAGAAAGCTGCAATCAACAACATTGTATCCGGAGAGCTTTCCGCTGAAACTTATGAAGCTGCTGCCAGTCAGATGATGATGTTTACCAAAGCTGACGGCAAAACGCCGCTGGGGTTGGTGCCTGATCTGCTGGTGGTTGGTCCGGCACTGAAAAACAGTGCTAAACGCATCCTGAAAATGGAGATGGTCAGCGAAAACGGTGTGGCGGTCAGCAACCCCAACAAGGATGAAGCGGATATTCTGGTGAATCCTTACCTGGTCGGGGAAAACTCCAAAAAATGGTTCCTGATGTGTACCAAACGGGGAATCAAACCGGTGGTGGTGCAGAAACGCAAGGAAGGAGCTTTGCAGCGTTGGGATAAAGAGAGTGATGAGTGTGTAAAAGTGCATAATCGCAATGATTACGGCATCCATTACCGTGGTGCAGCGGCATTGGTTGCCCCGCAGTTGATCATTGGAGGTAATCTCTGATGTACGCCACGCCGGAAGACTTGAAAATCCGTCTGGGAGAGGTATTCAAAAGTTTGTATGTCAAGCTTGACGGCTCTGCCATGACCGAAGAAGTTACAAGCGATCTGGCGGCTGCCGAAGGCGAAATCAACGGCATGATCGGTACCCGTTATGTGGTACCGGTCAGCTCGCCCGGAGCAAATGAGCTTTTGAAAAACTGGACGGTTACTCTTGCCGAAGAATTGGCCTGGAGCCGTTCCGGCAAGAGTGAACTGCCGAAAAATCTGCAAAATCGGCTTGATACAGTACGCAAGCAGCTTGAACGCATTGCCGAAGGTAAAATGGTACTGCCCGGAGCAGTGCAGGATAATGTTACCGGTGGCGGGGCGGTAGTCTGTGTGGAGATCGATGAGCCGGTTTTCGGCCGCAAAAATATGGAAGGGTATTGATCATGCCTTATACGCCTTTACGGGAGATTGCCGCCGGTTTTGCAGCAAAAATAAGCAGTGAACTTGCCGGAGATTTCAAGCTTATAACGCATTGTCAGGCAACCGGCGGCGGGCAGCT
>JAZMZK010000073.1:0-10959 GCA_045585955.1 Victivallaceae bacterium | reverse complement strand
TGAATACTCAAACCGTTATTTAACACATCTAATATAACTCGCAATTTAAAATTTGCACTGTACTCTTGGGGATTTGCTGTTTCTTTTTCCATAAAATATGCACTCCTTTAGCTGTGTCCAACTTTTTGGGTGCATATCATGTGCGGCGGATACGATATTGCTGCCGGTAAAAGTGTGCCGCACAACACTTGCTTTTTGCATTGCTCAAAGATTTGTTTTGAGCAAAAAGCCTAATGAGGGTTTATTAAGCTTTTGTTCAGACAATCACAACTCGTTCTGTGGTGAAATTTGAGCTTAAACAATATAATACGGGGGTGTTGCAAAATTTTGAGTTTTGCAACACCCCCTTTGTTTTGAGCCGTGTCGATATCTGCCTATTGGCGAAGCCAATATCTCTTGCCACGGTTGGGACGGAAAAATGTTTTTATAAAGCCGTTTTTGGTGGCAGCTCCGAAAATATTGCTTTTTTCGTAATAAAAGAGCCTATCTCCGTTGGCACGGCGTTTGAATAGAGTTCCTTTAGGGGGATCGCTGAAAAATTTTATTGCCGCTTCACCATACTCCCGGAAGTTTTTATACTCCGGAAATTCTGCCCGGTGCTTGTTGAAATGCCGTTCCAGGTTGCGCCTGTGCCATTGGAAGATGATTTTCTGCTCGTTTTCCTTGCCGGACTTTTTACTGACAGCAGATTTTTTTTCACTGTTGGAGTAGATATTTCCGTTGGAAGTTTCTGCATTCAGCGGCAGAGAGCCGAGCCAGAAGCCCACGCCCAATAAAAACAAAAGTAAAAGCGAACAATTTTTTCTCATAAAATCCCTCCTGAAGCTTCTGTATAATATACATGAAAACAGCTCAAATGCAATACCAAAAGTTCAAAAACTATATTTTTCAGTTGCAATATATTGCAGTCAACTGTATATTAAACAATAAAACAGTGTAACATTTCAAAAAAGGTAACAGATATTATGAAAGAAAAAACAGTTCTTTGTCAACCCATCCCCGGCGGCATGACCGAACAGGAAAAAGCCGAAGCCGGATTGCTTTACAACCCCAACCGTACTACGGAAATGGCGGCTTACCGCTTTAAAATTCAGGATGCAATTTGCGAATATAATAAACTGCTGCCGTCGCAAGTTCAGCAGCGGCGGGATTTTCTTGCCAATATCTTCGGCAAGATCGGCAAAAACTGCAATATTCTGCCGCCTTTCAAATGCGATTACGGTTTCCGTATTGAAGTCGGGGAAAATTTCTTTGCCAACTACAACTTTATTGTGCTGGATGGCAACTATTGCCGCTTTGGCGACAATGTGTGGATCGCACCCAATGTGTCGATTTTAGCTGCCGGGCACCCGCTGGATATGCAAGACCGTATTGACGGCTGGGAATATGCGTTCCCGGTAAATGTGGGCAACAATGTCTGGATCGGCGGATCGGTCACGATCATTGGCGGCGTAAACATTGGTGACAATGCAGTGATCGCCGCCGGGTCGGTAGTTATCCGGGATGTACCTGCTGATACGCTGGTGGCGGGGAATCCGGCAAGAGTCATCCGCAAAATTACGCCGGAAGACCGCAAAAAATATCAGTGGGCACCGCAGGATGAACCCAACTGCTGAAAAAGCTGTTCCGCTCTCCTGAACCGATATCGGGAGGGCGGATTTTTTTGCAGACTTACCGCAATCTGGCGGCTACGAAGCGGTTGCGGTCGGTGTAATCTTTTTTTATTTCTATGGCACAATATTGCAAGGTTTCGCAAAAGAGTTCAGCGACAGTTTCGGTTTGATCGCTGCTCATTTCCAGAATTATTGAGCCGTGGGGAGCAAGGTAATCAGCGGCCGCTTCTACGGTTTTCCTGATCAAATCCAGGCCGTCTTCGCCGGAGGTGAGGGCGAGTTTCGGCTCAAAAAGTCTTACTTCCGGAGAAAGTCCCAAGTGTTCGCTTTCAGTAACATAAGGCAGGTTTGCGGCGATCAGATCAAATTTTTCCCCCGCCAGATTTTCAAAGAGATCGCTTTCAATAAACCGGACTTTCCCCGGGGCGATATTGTTGGCATTTTCTCTGGCGACCGCCAAAGCTTGGCAACTTACATCGCTGGCTGTCACTTGCGAATCCGGTCTTTCGGTCGCCACGCTCAACGCTATTGCTCCCGAGCCGGTACCCATATCCAAAACTTTGCCCCGCTCCGGGAGTATGTCGATCACCCAATCGACCAAAAGTTCGGTTTCCGGCCGTGGAATCAACACGTTGGGGGTAACTTTCAAAGTCAGATCCCGGAAATATGCCCGTTCAAAAATATATTGCCACGGCTCGTTGTTCAATCTTCGTTCGATGATCTCCAACCCCTTTTGCCAGAGTTCTGATGTTAAAACCCGTTTGCGGTCAAGCTGTGCCATTACCCGGTTGCAATCCAGCAATTCCGCCATGATTGCCACAGCTTCGGCTTGAGCTTGTTCCATATTGTGACGGGTAAAGGCTGCGGTCATGCGGTCAAGGAGATCGCCGGAGCAGAATACATTTTTTTGCATAATTATTTACCAGCGGGTGTCTGTACTTGTTTGACCGTTTTTACCGGGTGGAACGGTATAAGTGTGTTGGTATCCTGCAACACGATCACTGCCGATATCAACAACTGAAAAATTCCCCAGCAGGCAAAAATCAGCATGAAATACCCCGCTGAACGCATGCCCGATACTCCGAACCAGCTTATGCCGTAACGCCGCAGTATCAGCCAGATAATGCCAATAAGCAAACCAGCCAGCAAGGCAAGGATAAGTGCCGGATTATCGTTGATCAGATATTTCATAACTGCTGTATTGTGAACAAAACTGAAACTGTTGATCACCCCCGGCAGAAACAATATGGGCCACGCAGTCAGGTGCAGAAACCAGAGGGCAGGGCCGTGGATGGACGCTTTTTCCAGCTCGTAAGGTTTTTCAAAACAAAGTGCCAGCGAGGCCACCACCACCAACAGCAGGAGCAAAGTACAGCGGTTGAAAAACTGCACCGCCCGCTGTTTTTTGGAATCAGAAGCCTTGATGTACTTGGGCTGTTTCTTATTTTGTTTTTTAGCTTTTTTCATTGCTCAAACTCCCGATCATTTGTGGTTGGTCATGCCGATACGCTTGATCGTCAGGAAGGTTATATACGCTATAAGTACCGAAGCAAGGAAGAATCCGCTGTAAGCGTATGGCCACCAGATACCTTCGGTCATCATGGTAAATTCCGACATACCCCCCATACCGGTAAGCACATTTATCGGCATAAACACCAGATTGATAACCGCCAAAAGTTTCATGGTGTTGGAAAGGTTGTTGTTCACAATGGAAACCCGGGCGGTGGACATATCGTTAAGAATATCTGAATAGATGTTTGAAAGATTGTCGCACTGCTTGTTTTCAACAGTGATATCTTCCAGAAAGTCGATCTCTTCTTCAGTAAATCCGATTTTCCGGGCATCAGTTTTGAGTTTGAGCAACAAAAGCTGATTGGCTCCGGTGGCACTTTCATAATAGGTCAAACCTTTTAACAGCGAAAATATCCCGCCCAGAGCTTTGTTGGTCAAACTGGTTTCCATCTTGCTTTCAAAACTGTCGGAAATGGAGCGGATTATCCGCAGATTTTCCAGAAAGTGCCGGGTGGAGTGGTAGACCAACCGCAGCAGCACGCCGGGGATGGTGTTGCCCCGCAGCGGCATCTTGCCGTATTCAAAAATCGGCACGCTGTCGGCTTGAACGATGATGATCTTATCCTTGAAAAGGAATGCACCGGCTGACGCCACCCGGAAGATGAGTTTGTTATCCCGGTTATAGCGGCGGGGCTGTTTTAAAATCACCGCAATATGGTTGTTTTCGTATTCCACACGGGAGATTTCGTCTTCGTCCAGTGCTGAATAGTAGGTGTGTTCATCGATTCCGCACTCTTCCACCAGAAATTTCCGGTCTTCGTCGGTGGGGTTGCTGTAAAGCTGAATGGGCCCGACGGCATCTTCCGGGCACTCTACAATGCGCCCATCGGAAATTTTATAACTTTTAAACATAATACACGCTTGCTCTCTTTTGCAGCAAAATCAAGGCAAAACGCCGAAACTTTGCCGGGTTGCAAAAATTTAAGCAGTAACTTTTTGATGCAGCAAGTGTGCAATTTTGTTCGCTGAACAGTCAGAAAACCTTAACACCGCTGCAAAGTATACTGCACGACGGCGGTTCAGCATCCAAACTGGTGTTGACCGTACTTGTACTCATAGATCAAATATACTCCCGTTAAGTGTTTGAGGTTTTTTGGTTTGATGTACCGGCATTTGCCGGATGTAATTATATTAAATATACATTTCCAACAGCAATATTGCAAGTGCCGTACAATGATTTTTTCTGAAAAAACAGATAACTCACTCTTGCAATAGGTTATATACGGTATATTTTAAATAAACTGTAATATTTAAAGAAAGTTTTTTATCGGGATGGATGCGTTAAAAGTTTATTTTGCCGGGGATCTTTTTGATGCCAAAGATCTGGGCGGCAATTTTATGCTGGCTTCGGCGATCGAACGGATTTCCGGCAACCGCTATAAAATCATGCTGCCCCAGGATGGAGAGTGCGAGGTTTTTGAGCGTACATCGCAAAGTATCCGCGATGCCGACTTTGAACTGCTTTATGCTTGCGACTGCATTGTGGCAAACTTTGACGGCTGCGATCTGGATTCCGGAACCGTGGTGGAATTCTGCTTTGCCAAGATGGCGGATATGCCCGCTGTTTTGCTGCGTACTGATTTCCGGGACGGCGGCGATCACTCATTGCCTGATGGCGAACCGTGGAATCTGATGTGTTCGCACTACCCCAGAACAAAAGTTTTGCATATCAACGCCATGCAGCGTTATCACCGGTGTTTGAAAAACGCTTTGCCTTATGATGAAATGCTCAAAGTCTATTACGAAAGCATCGCTCAAGAGGTTGTGGAGGCTTTAGATAGCGCCGTTGCCGGAAAATCGTGGCTCAAAGGTGATGAGCTTGCAAGTCAATACGAGAGAATTTTCAAAAGTATTGGCGGCTCGGTGGCTCAACGCTTTGACCAAAAACGGTTGCAGGCACTTTTTGAACATAAGAAAAATGTTGGATTGTACGATAAATAATAAAGAATAAGAAAAGCTGAATAATTATGGGAATCAAAGGAAAATATCAAATTGATATGTGCCACGGCCCGCTGCTGGGCAAGATCGTGCGGTTTACAGTGCCGTTGATGCTGACCAACGCTTTGAGTTTGATGTTTCACGCGGCGGACTTGATCGTGATCGGCAGATTTGCTCCCGGCGAGGCTATGGCGGCGGTGGGGGCGGCCCCGGCATTTACGATCCTTATGCTCAATTTGTTTTTTGGTATAAGTTCCGCAGTTAATGTGCTGGTGGCACGCTATACCGGGGCACAGGATAAGCAAACTCTCTTTCACACCTTGCACACTGCCATAGCCATAGCCTGTCTGGGCGGTTTGGCGATGACGGTTCTGGGGCTGGTGATAACCAAACCGGTATTGCAGCTTATGGCGGTGCCGCCGGAAATTCTGGATAAAGCATCACTCTATTTGTGGATCTGGTGCCTGGGGATACCTTTTATGGTGCTTTACAGTTTCGGCAGTGCCATATTGCGGAGCGTGGGCGATACCAAACGGCCGCTGATCTATATGACGATCGCCGGGGTGGTGAATGTGGTGCTCAACTTGTTTTTTGTGTTGGCGTGTAAGATGGATGTTGCGGGGGTGGCTATTGCTACAAAACTCTCCAATGTACTTGCAGCGGTGCTGGTGCTGCGGGCGTTGAAATCATGCAGTCCGGAGTATCAGATCAAATGGAGCAAACTGCATTTTCATTGGCCGGTGCTTAAAGAGATGCTCCGGATCGGTATCCCGGCGGGGGTGCAGGGGATGCTTTTTTCCTTTTCCAATGTTATAATCCAATCTTCCATCAACAGCTTCGGCTGGCAGGCGATCGCCGGGAGTACGGCGGCTTTGAGCATTGAAGGCATGATCCACACCACATTTACAGCTTATGCTTTGGCGGTGGTGAGTTTTGTAGGGCAGAATCATGGAGCAAGAAAGTACAAACGCATTATGCGGAGTATTTACATTTGTCTGGGCAGCGGAATATTTATGGCGTTGAGTCTGACTGGCATTTGCCACATATTCAAAGTGCCGCTTTTAATGATCTTCAACTCCGATCCGGAAGTTATTGAGTTTGGTTTGATCAGAATAAACTATCAGCTGACATTCTATTTTTTGCTGGCAATCATGGAAATACTCAACGGTTCTTTGCGCGGTTTGGGGTACTCCTTTGCCCCCACGATCGTAACGCTTATGGGGGCATGTGCCTTCCGGGTATTCTGGGTGTTTGTGATCTTCCCGATGAACCGGTGTATGGAAAGTTTGATGATCTCTTACCCCGTGTCGTGGGTGCTGGTATCGCTGGTCAACGGAGTTATGCTTTTTGTGATTTGCCGGAAAATGCTGATCAATGCCAGTCGCCGTAAATTTGACGATCTTACGGTAAAAAGCAAGTAAATCATATACTAAAAGCAGCATTGATGATTGCAATTTGCTTTTGCGGGTGTAAATTAAGTATGAAAGCAAAAAGCAAAAGGAGCTGTTTTTATGAGTAAATATGATTATCTTATCAATACCCACGATTTGGAAACACTTACCGATTGGGGGCCGTTTGCCCGGGATATTTATGCGTTGAGTCACATAGCCGACCGCAAAAAAGGTGTGAAGTTTGACTTCTGCATGATACCGGGAATATTGCGGAGAAGTTTCTTTCCGCCGGAAACTTTGCGGGAATGTGGTTGTTCGCCCTTGGAAGCAGCTCCGGATTTGAGCTATTTTTCTTTCCGCCAGCAAATGGAGGGGCTTGACCACTTTTACTGTGACACAGCTTACGGCAACATCGGCAAAGATCTCTGGCTGGGCAGAGCTGAATTTGTCAACAACACTCACGAACTGCTGGCAACTTCGCTTCTGGCATGTGTAAGACTTGCCCCACGACCGGATGTAATGCCCTTTATTCCGGAAAATGCCCGTTTTTTGGATGCTCTGGATTATGAAGAAATCGCTTATTCCTATACCCGGTTCGACCACAATCTGGTTTTTGCCGGTGGGCGCCGGGGAGAACAGAACTTCCCGGGAACAGTCAATAACCGCTGCATCGGTAAACCGTTTTACGATAAAGGGTTGCCCTGTTTTGCGGAAAAAGCCGGGGATAAACTGCTTTATAAATTTGCCTGGAGCGAAGCTGAAGGTGCGATCTGCGGCAGGATCCGGGTGGATGCAGAAAACAGTCAGAAACTTGATGTGATCCTCAACGGCAAAAAGTTCAGCTTTGACCTTGCCGGCAGCGGCGAGTTTGAGCTTGTTGAGCTTTACCGGGGGGCATTGGCTGAAAATAATATTCTGGAAATAGTCAGTGCTGCCGACGGTGTGGGAGTGCGGATCGACGGTTTTGTTATTGGCGATAAATCCCTGCAAATCAGCGATATAAAATTTGCCCCCATGGGACGGGCGTTGTCGCCTGAAGTGAAAAAAAGCGATCTGGAACAATGCAACACTGTTTCCAGCGATAAACTTGACCACGCTTACGCTTACTGGTGGAGCAAGGCGGAATCCTCCCAGCGGGAATATTGGGTGGATAATCTTTCGCACTTTATAAATTACTCCTACGGTTTGCGGCATCCGTATTTCCGGCAGTGGCAGGGTGCTGGCGATGAGTTTTGCCACGACAGTTACATCATCCCCATTGAAGTAGCTTCCGGCGGCAAAGCAGTGGTCTACACCCTTTACTGCACTGCTGAAACCTCTGCCGAAGCCGAAGAAATCATTGCCAAGCTGGATAAAAGCAGCGAAAATCTGGAAAAACTCTACAACACCGCCCGTCTGCGTGCCAGCATACCCGGCGGTTCGGCAGCCGGTAAAAAGTATGAATTCAGCCAGCAGCTGATGCGTGCAACCAGTTTGACCAATATCAATTTCCCTATCAGCAAGCAGGGCTGCAACATACGCCACCATGTGCCGGATAAGTTTTTCAACAGTCTTTACAGCTGGGATTCAGGCTTTATCGGGCTGGGCTTTACCGAGCTGGATAAAACCAGAGCTATTGAGAATTTGAATGTATATGTGACAGATCCTGGCGCAGAAAATGCCTTCCTGCTTTACGGTACACCCATGCCGGTTCAGGTGTATTTGTATAAAGAGATCTGGAACCGGTGGCAGGATAGAGAGATGCTGGAATTTTTCTACCCCAGACTCCTGCAGTTTTACAGCTTTATTGCCGGACATATTGCCACATCCACTTACAATACCCCCAAGAGCAACATGCTCCGCAGCTGGGATTACTTTTACAACTCCGGCGGTTGGGACGATTATCCGCCCCAGTGGTATGTGCATAAAAACAAAAACTACAACTGCGTACCGGTTGTGACCACCGCCCACGCCATACGCTTTGCCAAGATACTTTTGGAGGCGGCAACTGAACTGGGTATTGAAAAAGATAAGGAGCTTCTGCAAAACGATATTGCCCGGTTTACTGAAGCTTTGCAAAAGTATTCGTGGAGCGAAAAAGATGCAATTTTCAGCTATGTGGAACACGATGCGGAAAATAATCCCGTTGGGTTCTGGCTGGATCCGGAAAGCAAAGTGAATTTCAACTTCGGTATGGATGGCGCCAGTCCGCTGGTTTCCGGCATTTGCACAACCGACCAGCGGGAAAAATTGTTCAGCCGCCTTGCCGATCCGGAACACATGTGGAGCGATATCGGTATATCTACCGTGGATAAAAGTGCGCCTTACTTCCGTACCGACGGCTATTGGAACGGCTGCGTGTGGATGCCCCATCAGTGGTTCTTCTGGAAGGCGGCGTTGGACGACAACCGTCCGGACTTTGCCCGCAAGATCGCCCAAACCGCCCTTGACCTCTGGCAGAACGAAGTGGATCAATCCAGATACTGCTTTGAACACTTTTCCATGAGTTCCCACCGGGGAGCCGGATGCTGTCACTTCGGCGGACTTTCCTCGCCGGTGCTGAACTGGTATGCAGCCTACTTTGAGCCGCAACGGCTTACTGTGGGTTACGATGTGTGGATCAAGAGCTTGAAAACTTCGGACGATGGTGCTGAAGCTGAATTGACGATCGGCGGCAATGCCAGCGATAAAACCGCATTACTCTATGTGGCTGGTTCCGGCGAATGGAGCGTTACTTATAACGGCAATAATGTCCCGACAAAGATGGTTATTGAGGGTTGTCTGGAATTTTCGCTGGATAAAAACTCTTCCGGCAAATTGGTGATCAAACGCAAATAATCCTTTGCGGGATGGGATATGGCTGGAAACAGAAATTTTATTGATATGAGCCACGGGCCGCTTTTCGGCAAGATCGTGCGGTATGCGTTCCCCTTGATGCTCACCTACCTTTTACAGCTGGCATTTCATGCTGCTGATATGGTGGTCATCGGCCGCTGGGGCAGTTCGGAAAGTCTGGCGGCGATCGGTGCCACCGGGGCGATAACAGCGTTGATAATCAATGTTATCACCGGCTTATCCACCGGGGCAAATGTGCTGGCGGCTCAATATTTCGGAGCTAAAGACAGCAAAAATATGACCCGGCTGGTGCATACGGCTATTGCGGTAAGTGTAGTGGGCGGAGTGGCGGCATCGCTTTTCGGCTTTGCCATAGTTAAATGGCTGGTCAAAGTAACGGCTATACCGGAAGCATCACAGGCTAAATCCATACTCTATATGGTAATTTGCTTTATTGGAGTGCCTTTCCAGATCGTTTACAACTTCGGCAGTGCCATATTGCGGGCGGTGGGCAACACCAAAAGTCCCTTTTATTACCTGACTTTTGCCGGGGCGGTCAATGTGCTATTGAATGTCTTTTTTGTAGTAAGCTGCAAGATGGATGTAGCGGGGGTGGCGATCGCCACAATCATCTCGCAAGCGATTTCAGCGTGGCTGGTCATCCGCAGATTGCAGAAGAATCACGGAGCGACCCGGCTGCTGCTGCGCAATTTAAGAATAGATGTTACGCAGCTGAAAAAAATCCTGCATCTGGGAGTTCCCGCCGGGGCACAGTCCGGCTGTTTTTCCATTTCCAACATGGTGGTGCAAAGCGGCATCAACACCTTTGGTGTGGCGGCAGTTGCCGGGATCACGGCGGGGCACAATATTGAACTTTTGCTGTACGCATTTGTCTATTCCATGCACCACACAGCTATCGCCGTGGTGGGGCAGAATTACGGGGCAAAACAGTACCACAGATTGATCAAAGCGATCTATCTGTGCGGGGCAATGATGTTTGCACTCAATATCATTACCGGGTACACACTCTGCTACTTTTCGCCGCAGCTGGTGGGTATCTTTACCAGCGACCCGGAAGTTATCCGCTTTGGGGTGATCCGGGCGCAGGAGATGTTTACAGTATACTTCCTGCTGGGGTTTATGGATGTAACCAGCGGAGTGTGCCGCGGGCTGGGTTCCACGCTGATACCCGCCATCGCCACGCTGACCGGCACCTGCGGTGTGCGGGTGCTGTGGGTGCGGTTTGCCTTGGAACACTTCAAGACCATTGAGTCGATATTGTGGGCTTATCCCATATCGTGGATATCGGTAACGATCTGCAATGTTATACTGTTACTGCACATCTGCCGGAAATTTCCCAAAACAAAAAAACTACAACAGCTGCGGTAAAAGTTAAGCTCTGTTCCCAATAAGGGGCGGTACTTCGGGTGGGGGGAAAGACCTTTTGAGGAAAGGTCCTTTTCCCCCTCCTCAAACTCCACCCCCTTTTCCCAAACCTTTTCCCGGCATTTATCTATTTGCTCTGCAAATAGATAAATGCCATTCAAGTTTTAAAAAAGTTCCAATACAAAAGTTAATCATAAAGATTTTTACTGACCTACCCGTATTGGGAACAGAGCTTTGTTTTTTGC
>JAZMZK010000072.1:0-40236 GCA_045585955.1 Victivallaceae bacterium | reverse complement strand
CCATCAGCAGGGACTTTTTTACTGTAGGATGCATTGAGTTTTAACATTTTGTGTTCTCCTTAAAAAAGCGAAGGACAGGCGGCACGATACCGTCTGTCCTTCATGGGTTGTTATTTGTTCAGATCGCCATGCGGATACGCTCGATGGCACGGCGGGCTTGGATGAAGTCACGCTCCTTCTGGCGTTGCTGAATCTGCACTTCTTTGACCTTGCGAGCCAACGCCGCCAAGTCATCAATAGCGATTTTCAGTTTGAGCTTGAACGATTCAATGCTGTTACCCAAATCCTCCAGCGGATTGATTTCGTTTTCGGGCACGGCAGGGGCGACCATCTGCACGGGAGCAGATCCGACAGTTTGAATGTTTTCCATAGTTTTGTCCTCCTTGTTGGGTATGGAATTTGTTTTAATTGTACGCATAGGCATAGCGATATACTGACCGGCACCGCCTGAAGCGATGACCGGAACCAGACCGTCTGAATGGGCTTTGAATGTGGTATAGCCCTGCAACAGCATACGCAAGATTATCTCCCGATCGAGCGTCAACACTACACGGGGACTAACACCGGTAATGGTAACTTGCGTATTCAGCTTGAAGTCTGGCTGGATGCAGGATACAAGCGTTACCGAACCATCGGGCATTACGTTCAACTCCACTCCGTTGGTGGTCTTTTGACTCGGAATCATCTTCACCCAATCCAGAACCCGCCCGGGTTCATTCAGCGTAATGCTGTAATCGTGACTTTCAGCAGAGGGTATCACTCCACGCCAGTTGGGGTACTGACCTTCCAGCAGTTTGCCATGCCAGCTGAAGTTGCCGATCTCAATCTGAAAGCGATTGCCCCAGATCTGAAGCGTACCAATTTCAGAAGTTTTGGCAACAAGCAACGCAGACGGAAACGGAACAGTCACATCCTTAGCAAGCGACAGTACGCAAGGAAGATGCAAAAGCTGCTTACCGTCTGTTGCAGTAACGCCTGCACTGGAAAGATTTACACCTTGCAGAATTCGCCGATAACCGGAACGGTCAATGATCGGAGCCGCTTGTGCCAGCAGTTCGCCGAAGTTCACCGGCAGTATAGCCGACATCGCATCGGCTGCCGGTTCTTCAAACGCCGGAAACTCAATGAACGTACCGGTCAGTTCCAGGATTTCCGAACGCCCCATGCGAAGTTGATCTTTGAGTTCCTTGAACGGCACGCAAAAGTCGATCTCACTTTCAGCAAACGCATCCAGCAGCACAGAAACAACCTCAATGCCATTCGTAGCCATAGCACAGACGCCATCACCATCGCCTACAAACCGGATAGAGCGATAAAGTTCCACCGGTGAAGTTTGGCACACCACTTTGCCCAGCACCCGCAGGGCATCATTCAAAGTTTTCTTTTCAATTCTCATTTTTACCTCCTTGATTTTGTTTAGAGTTACAAAAACAGTTCAGCCCCACCGATCAAAAGACCGATGAGGCTGTATTCGTGAAGGTAATATATAAATAAAAAAAATTAAAATGCAGTTTATTCTTCCTCTTCTTGCAAATCATTCATTGCTTTTTCAGCGATTTGTTCTTGCTTGACATGTTCTTTTTCAATAAGCCGTTTTGCAATGAGTGAAATTCCAGGGATATTTTTCAATTTATCCAAAGACTCACTAAAAGCGATGCTTTTGTCCATTAACTCCATTAAAGGATTATCAGCTTTGTTGTAATTGGGAATAAGCTTACCAGGATTTTCTGCACTTACAGCAACTAGATTATAGAGTAATTTTACTTTTAACTCCAAAGCAGTTTCGGTATTTTCCAACCCTGCAATTTGTTCCTCCAAACCTTGGAATGTTTTGCTCAGAGTTACTTTATGAGCATATTCTTCAATAAGTCGCTTGGATAAATTAGCTTTTCTGCTGGACGAAAATGCAACCCATAACATCGGCAAATAAAGAGGCAGCATTGCACATGCCATTTGAGGAAGATATGAAAGTACTTCTTCCCATCCTTTGCCCAATTTGTAGCGTAATATAAGTCCAATAACGAATGGAATTGTTGCAAAAACTGTCATGACTCCAATTGAACAGTAAAACACAATAAGTGATTTGTTACGTTCGGTTCTTTCCTCATTACACTGTTCGTTATAAGCATGGCTTAACCCCGCCGTCAAAGCTCCTGGTAATAAATCTTTAATTCGCTTGTGAATCGCTTCATGCTCATCTTTTTTGAATTGCAAAAATTCATTATACTCATTTTCTTTTTGCGTTTTAAAAGAATTCAATACGTCGTTGTAGTCAGTTATTTTTTTAGTCAAATCTTCATATGCTTTATCTAATTCTTTCACAAGACCATCTTCGTGTTTCTTTTCTCCTGTACTTTCATCCTCATAATCATACCCAAAAATTTCATCGTAAGCATCCACTATTTCTTGCTTTTTATCTGCCGCTTGGGTTAGCAAATTATTAATTTTCTTTTCATTACTTTCACATGATCCATGAATGGTTTGAATATTTTCTGCTTGTTCCTTTGCGGTATTTATCCATTCTTCTGTTGTATCGTAATTTTGATCCATCAATTTTGCTTGCTCATTCCATTTTTCATTGGAGGATAAAACTACGTTATAGGCTTCTCCTATTTTATTAAATTGCTCTTGGGTTTGTTGGTATTTTTCATCAAGTACTTTTATTTTTTGATTGAGATCCTCTGTGGAAATTTTAAGTTCAGATAATAAATTTAAAATCTCACTATATTTTTCATCAGCTTCATCTTTACGCTCGATAATGCGATTACAATGTTCTGACGCTTTGTTAAGTTGACCGCGTGCTTCCCGTTGCAATTGTAAGGGGGTGCTTTTGATCAACTCCTCCAATTTAGCTTCAATATCCCTTACAGCTTGCCATAATTTCTTTCGTTCTTCATCTAAATAATCGTATTTTTCGCCCATTTTCATATCCTCGGTTTATATGTTAATATTGATTACTTTCAAACAAACATCTTGCTCAAATTGCTGAAAGTTAAGCTTTCTTTGATTTACATGGACGGGATGAAAAGATACTGCCATGCTTTTTAACCGTTGGCTTTGCCACATATTGACTTTTACGTATTATTATTATTGGTTATTTTCATTGAACAATTCCATCTGCTTGTCGAAGTCGGATTTGAAAAGTTTGTCTTGAATTATCCGGTATTTTTCAAACTCGTTTTCGGCGTGCTCTTTGGCTATTTCTGCGGAGATTTTACCGGCGTCCTTCAGAATTTCCATATCATCGGCAATCAGGATGCGGTCAAGGTGTTTTGCCCAGTCTGCCATCGTCATCGGAATTTGCCGCTTTGCACGGCGTTCTGCTAAATCCAAATAGGCGTTGACGATCCGCCCCAGATCTTCCAATTCGCTTTCGTTGAGATAGTTTTTAGCGATGGATACATCGGTTTTGACGATCTTGCCATCAGGGGCGTTTTCCCAAGTAGTCAGCCCCATGTGTTCCTTTTGGGCATCGGCACGCTCATAAATCAGTTCGGCAGCAGTATGTCCGTGAACTGCATAATGGAGTTTATTCTGCACTTTTGCAAAAAACTCAATGGTCGTCGGAGCATTGGGGTTGTAGTCCATACTGGTGGCGTAAATATCTGTGATCTTCTGATAAAAACGGCGTTCACTCAAACGGATTTCACGGATTTCAGCCAGCAAATGTTCAAAGTAGTCCTCATTGAGAAATGTTCCGTTTTCCATCCGCTTACGGTCTATCACATAGCCCCGGATCGCGAAGTCCCGCAGAACCGCCGTTGCCCATTGCCGGAACTCGGTAGCCCGCTTGCTGTTGACCCGGTATCCGACAGCAATAATCATATCCAGATTGTAATACTCAAGGTTGCGGTTTACCTGGCGGGAACCCTCTTGCCGAACTGTTAAGAAATTCTTAAGAGTTGCTCCTGCTTCAAGTTCTTTATCCTCATAAATACTTTTGATATGCATACTTATGTTGGGAATAGAGGTCTGAAACAACTCTGCAATAAGTTGTTGAGTCAGCCATAAAGTTTCGTCTTCAAAACGCACTTCAATAGAGTTAGATTCATTTTGAGATGCAAAGGTCAGAAATTCAGCAGTACTGTTGCGGATTTGCAGTTTTCTGTTCATTAAACACTCCATATTGTTCAAAAAAAATTCTTCTCTGTAATGTAAACCCAATGTGGCAAATTTCAAGTTAAAAAAATTACTTTTGGTCATAAATAGCAGCCCCGCCGATCCCGAAGGACCGGCAGGCGTATTGCTTATATTTTTATGGTAAGACTGTTAGTTGTAAATTTCGTCTATCAAAGCCGGATCTTTGCCGATCATTTCCAAATATCTGGCTAATAATCTCCGGGCTGAACCCCATTCAGTATTGGGGCTCATACAGCTGAAATATTCGTAGGTAATAATCCGTTTGACCAGCGGTGATGCTTCCGAAAGCTTCATGTACAGCGACCGGTAGTCGCCTTGACGGAATACGCCTTGCGGTTCACCATGACCGGGGAACGGTCTTTGAAATGTTTCGATATTGCTCCAGAGTTCAATGCCACATTTATCGAAAAGTTCACCGACTTTTACATACCACTCTTTTAAGCCGTTATCCTGAATTTTACCATAATGGCACGCCGGAGCAGCTATGGTATCCTGCGGAGCACAATAATCCAGTAATCCGGCAACTCTTTCGTAAAAATATCTGCCGTAAATATCCACCCATTGATCCGGCGTATAATGATTGGTCATATCTCCCAGAGGACCGTGAAAACTCGGACTCATAAAAGTTTTCATATCAGGATAATTTGTCCGCATGTATTTAAGTACTTCAGTACATATATCCAGAAAGTTGAAATGCCATGGCAATGCTTCCAGCGTTACATAAAGCCCTTTAAAGCATTTGTGATGTGCGTATTTGGCCACCGTGCGATCATAATAACGTTTGTTGGCATCGACCTCTTTGAGCCAATCGCCCATATGCAGATTGGTTATATTCTGCGGGCCGCCGAGATAAACGGTCATATCGTATTTATCGCCCAGACGGAAAACCATATCCAGAAGATTTTCATCTTCTGGCCAAGTAGTTGAGCGAGGATCTTCGGCAGAGAGCCGGATGCTGTTTTGTTCAATTTCAGTGCGGATGATGAATAACTGATCGATACCGATAGTTTTCATCATTCTAAAATCCTGTTCCCACTCTTTTAAGCCGGCATTGACGATGCCGGTATCCGAGATAAGCATATTGACAAAAGTGCCGGTGATGGGCTTGATGCAAGTGTCTTTTAGCATAGAAACTCCTTTGAAGTTGGTTACGCTTAAAAAATAGCCTGTTGACACTCTTATTTCAATTTAGCTGTTGTGAATAATTGCGAATAAAAAAGAATAAAAACTCACATTCGTCTTTAACAAAAAATAATGCAACATATTGTAATTAAACATATTGATGTTATTTTTTTCTACCGCATTGAATACTCTTTTTATGCAATTTGCGTTTTGATGAAGAAGAATTTATATTAAATTTTGTCCGCTAAAAAATTTGACATCAACTCTATAGGCTAAAAATGGACTTTCGGCAGCTGGAATTTTTCGCATTTCCACACGCTTTTTTTGTTTGATTTTGTGCTTACCTTCTTCGGCTTGGCTCTGCTGCTGCTGACGCCAGCAGTCATTTCTGAACGCAGTGATTACTATGCGCCATGATCTGGTGGAACGATTCTTGCCGGTGCAACACTTTCTCTTTCTATATACTTGTACGGCAAGCATACATCTTTAATATTCGCTTTTTTATTCAAGATTTGTTTGAGTAATTTAACTGCCTCTGCTGCAAGCTTAAAAGGTTCCATATCCAAAGTGCAAAGCGGTGGATTCATATATTCTGAAATGCTGGCAAACTCCCAGCCTATCACTGACATTTCACGCGGGACAATAATATTTGCCATCCGGATAATCTTCATCATTTTCCCTGTTCCGTATGCGTTGGCAAAAATTAGGGCTGTCACTCCGGAATCATACCATTTTTTCAGCAAGAGCGACAACTCATTGCTGTCGCGTTCCATGCAGTTATATGTACAAAATTCTTCCGGATCTTCCACACCATGATTCTTCATTGCTTGTAAAAATCCCTCCCGACGTTTGCCCTGATTATTGACTTCATGGGTATAGGTATCAAAAAAGAAAAAACCGATTTTCCGGTGGTTTAACGCCCATAATTTATCAACCAGAAATTTTAATGAAGTCATACCATCGGAAACTACGGAATAAATATCCTCGTGATGACTTGAAGCTCCGCCAATACGCACCAACGGCAAACTTAAAGTACGTTTGTAACGCTCATAAAAGTCTTTTTCCCAGTTGATGGCAATTACTCCGTTTACACAACGCTCATTTAAAATTTCCAAATTATTTCCGGGAACAATATCCATGCGGATCTTTTGCTTAAGCAGATCAACGATCAAACCGGAAAGCAAATCGCTGCTGTAGCCTTCAATAGACCCCCCGGGAAAGACCAGTGCAAAGTGATACTTCCCACTGTTGCGTGGGGTTAAGTTATATCCACAATCATGAGCAGCCTGAATAACTTTAGCCCGGGTGGCGGCAGTCAGTACTGCGCTGTTGTTGGCTACTTTGGAAACAGTAGCTTGCGATACTCCTGCCAAACGGGCAACGTCGCTGCTGGTGATTTTTTGTTTTGGCCGCATAACTTATTCCTTGCAGATAGTATTTTCAATGTACTGACATATAGAATACATTCGATTAAAAAAAAGTCAAGTAATTATTCTTTTTTATTCGCAAATCTCTCATTTCAACCCATTGACTGATATAGTAAAATAAGGTATATTTATCATTGAGTAAATTCAGGTTATCCGGAAAAGTCCGGATGGCAAGTAAAGGGTTATTGTTATGCACGATATACACATTCATACACAACTGTCAAGCTGTGCCCGACCTGATGCAACCTATCAGGCATACAGTAGAGCTGCAATTGAGCGTAAATTGTCAGTTGTAGGCTTTACCGATCACCTATGGGATCATGCGATACCCGGTTGGAGTAATTGGTATTCGCCAATGGATATAGAACATATATTGCTCTTGCAAGATGAGATCAAACGCAATCCTATCGGCAATATCCGTGTTTATTTCGGATGCGAAACCGAATACATCGGCAATAACATTGTTACTTTGCACCGCGACAACAGTGAGCTTTTTGACTTTGTGTTGGTGCCGCCGCATCACTTCCACAATCCGCAAGTGCGGGATCCGCAGATCACTGAAATTGATAAATTAGTCCATCTTTTTGTAGAACGGTTCATGGAAGTTTGCAATATAGATTTTGCTTTCGGCATAGCTCATCCGTTTGTTCCGTTAGGACTGGAAGAGCAAGCTGCCGAAGTTCTGCAGGCTTTGCCGGAAAAGTCTTTGCGTGAATGTTTCACCGCAGCTTGTCAAAGCAATAAATCCATTGAAATAAATGCCGATTGCCTCAAAAAAATGCAAAGTTTGGGCGTTGTGGAGCTTTATAAAAACATAATCCTTATCGCTAAAGATTGTACTTGCAAATTCCATCTGGGATCGGATTCACACAGTATGGAAGATTTTTCGCAGAAAAATTATGATTTGGCAGCTGAATTTGCCCGACAGTGCGGCATTACTCTGCCGGACGATCCGCTTGAAAACTATGTATCAGATAAAAAATAATGCCCAAAAACCTTTCAAAAAAGGAGAAAAAATCATGAAATGTAACGAAAAACACAGCTCCAAATTCTGTAGCACGTGGAAGCCTGCAGGCTTTCAATTCACCCTGATCGAGCTTCTGGTAGTGATTGCGATCATCGCAATTCTTGCTGCCATGCTTCTGCCTGCTTTGTCTGCGGCAAGAGAACGGGCAAGAGCAGCAAGCTGTCTCAGTAATCTCAAGCAAGTGGGGCTTTCTCATGCGGCTTATGCTGATGATAATAATGGAACGTATGTGCCGGGTAACTTTAACGGTGCCTCATGGGGAAGTGTGTTTCAGACTAATGGATATTTCCCGAAAGATGGTGGTGCTGGTGCGCTTATTTGCCCCTCTTTTTCACCCTATTCTGCCCGTGGCGATGTGTATGATAATAACTGGACTTATGGAGCTGCTACACCTTATTACGGCATGGCAAAATGGAATCAGGCAAATTTGCGGGATCCTGCCAATACATTTTCACATGCTGACAGTATTGATACAGCTTTGGCTGCTTCTGCTGCACAAGGCAGACCTGTACCTATTCAAGCGTTTGAAATGCAAGGAAATGTCAGCAGTACCAAAGGATTACACTTCCGTCATGCCGCAAAAACTGCACACGGCGTCTTCTTTGATGGACATGCTGATGCTTTCAATAAAGATACCTTGATTGCTAATAAACGCTTGACTAATGACTTACCAGCTGATGGTGCTAATGGGTATCTTTATCCTGCCGGAGAATGTTATTTTAATACCGACAATCAATACTGAAAGTAAAAAAGATGAAAAAATTATTGCTGTGTATACTGTGGGGTATATGCTCCGCAGCGGGGGCTTTGTGTGCCGATAAGGCAACAACATTTTATCCGCAAATTGATTTTTCCGGTTACAAAGCTGGTGCCATTACGCCTCCGGCGGTAACTGCCATAAAAGTTCCGCATCGTAAGCAGCCGTTCCGGGTTGAATGTACTGCTAAAGGTCCCTGGCAGGGGGTTACAGGCAAGTTTTCGAAGCCGATTGACTTGGATGAATACAGTTCTTTTGAATTTGCAGTTCGCCACAATATGAACAAAGGTCATGCAGGCAGACTTTCACTGGTAATTCAGTTCAAAGGAAAAAATGGCAGGATAACTTGCGTTCCGGCAACCAGCAGCAATGATTGGCGGACTATCACTGTTGTGTTGGATAAAAGTTCATTTACTGCCGAAGCCGGAAACGGTGTCAACCTAAAAGGCATAAGTGAATTCCGTATTTATCCTTACGATGCCTTCAATGACAAGGGCAAGTTTTTTGAGTTTGCCGATTTTAAGTTGGTAAAGCAAAACAATTCAGTTCGTCAGCTTAAAGTAGCGGATTATGTACATTTAACCAAGCCGACTTCCGGTGAAAAAGGCAATACTCTTGTTGATGGCAACAAAAAGGATAATGTTTTTTACCGCCAATACAGCGATGATCCGGACATTATATTTGATTTGGGCGGCAGATTTACGATCGACAAAATAAGGGTACATGCCAACAGCGCACCTTCCCACAATTTTTCGGCAATGACAATTCAAGTATCTTTTGACAAAAAGAATTGGATCGGTGCCGGAACAATCCATAATCGTCTTGAAGGAACTCAAAAACGGTTGGTTGTTTATTCTTTCAAAAGCAGCGGTAAACCGATGGTTGGTCGTTATATAAGATTGAATACGTCCAGACTCCGCTCCGATTTTATGGTTGAATTGTCTGAAATTGAATTTATAGGACATGTGCCTTCGGCAGAAGAAATAGCGAAAGCAGCTGAACTTAATTATGATACCGGAGTGAAAATGCCGTCGCGGGACAATAAAAATTACGCAATATTCCAGTCCGGTAATTACAGGATTTATATTTCCCGGAAAAATGGTGTGATCAATGGTCTTTACTATAAAAATCAATTGATTGCCGAGCGTTTCACCCCCAAATATACCTTGCAGACCCGTACTGCAGATACTCATATTGACGGCAATAACGATATTGTTAAAAACATTACTCCGGGTAAAAACTCAATAACCGTAACAACCACCAATCCCCAACTGCCGGGTCTGATAATCAAAAAGAGTTACAGTATTGTCAAAAATGGTTTGGAAGAAAAAATAGAAGTTGTCAACAGTATGCAGGAACGTAAATTCCTCCGTATTGGTACTGAAGTTATTCTGGCGCAGGTTTTTCGTCAGAACAGTTTCTATGAAATGCCAGCTTCTGCCTGCGCCACCGGTATGTTCCGGCTGCCGGCAAGCGAAATACAAATGCCGAGAGCATTGACCAACATCCCAACCATTGCGATAGAAAATGTCAAAAGCAATCAGGTCTTGTGGCATACCCGCTATCGATACAATAATCGTTTTACTTATATGGATGTGGCTTCAGAGGAAGAAAATCTGCAGATTTTCAATCCTAACGGGTACTTTATTCATTCAGCTACGATTGTACCGGCTGACCGCAAAAAACATATTATCGAAAATCGTTTTTCAATTACTGATGGCGGCATGTTGAAAGCTTATGACGAATATATCCATCTACCGGAAGTGAAAGAATTCCGGGGACAGATAAAACGTCCGGCATGGCTGCGCGATGTCAGAGCGGTAACCGCGCTTGATTGGGATGGGCAATACCCTGAAAGCAGCAAACGGGCAGTAAAAAACTATAAAAATGCGTTTTCACATCGTGGTTTTCTGGTCGATCCAATGCTTATTGATATGGATGGTTTATGGGGCGACTTCCCTGTTTCCGGTATGATTCGCGGTATGTTTGGGAATCGTCAGACCGCCGAAGAATTACAGAATAAACTTAAAACGTTGCGCAGCGAAGACCCAAATTTGAAGCTTGCTTATTATACATGGGTGTGGAGTGCATTCCCTTGGAGCACGCCTGTAAAGAATCACCCGGAATGGTTTGTTACAACTTTGCGTAATCACGCCAAAGCGTCATGGTTCCCGGTTTATAATGTCAATTATTTACGGTTTTTCGGCATCAAAGAATCCCGGGATGAAGTCCGGGATCAGATTGTCAGATTTATAAACTTTTACGATCAGGATCTGTGGTATGTTGACGGCGGCAAGGCCGGGGTGTATGCTAAATGCTGGGATACAATGCGCATAGATGATCCGCTGGGGCAGACCGATTTTTATACTGACGTAAGAAATGCAATTCAAAAGAGTAATCCACAAAGAATCGTCTTTTTTAACCACAGCGAAAATCCGCTTGGTGATATGGGATATCTGGAAAGTTTCGGCGGAACTCTGACCAATGAATGGCGGCGAGGTGCAATCTTGATGTGGAAGTTCAAGATGTACAGTTATAAAGATCCGCTGCATCACTCTGTATACATTTATTGGCTGCCGGGAATTGATGGTGCATTCCACAATTACATGAGCGGAATTGGAGTCGTGCCATCATACAACAGCCGTAATTTTGATACCAGAGATATACCATTTATTTCAGCCCGTTATGAGATCAGACAGGCTCAATTGACCGATGCTGATGTTTCGCCTGATTGGCGTAAAGACAGCAAAGAAGAACTTGAATGTATGGCGTTGACTCAAGGCAGCAATGGCTGGATATTTATCAATTCTCACTCACAGAAGAATGCTGAACGCACTATATCGTTTAACAGTGCAGCGTTGGGACTGAAAGATAAAAATAAACCGGTTTATGCCTGGCTTTATAAAATCAAAGACGCTAAAAAATTCAAAGCCCGCTTTGGTGATCGCCAGTTGGCAGAAGCTTATAAAAACACCCAATGGATCGCTGAACGTGCGGTAGAACCGGTGTACCTGGGCAAGCTGCCTTATAAAGAACGTCTTTCAATGAATGTTCCAGTACAACCCTATACAGCTCGAGTGTTGATGTTTTCGCAAGTGCCGGGTGCAATCTTGAGTATTGAAAATGAGCCTTCGCATTATTATTTATCCAGTCAGCCGGGAATTGATATATCAGAGAAAAATGGAATTTTCCGGGTAGAAAATGAGTATAAAGCAGCAGAAATAGGTCTTCTGCTGGAAAAAAATCAAATTCCTGATACGGTATTGCTTAACGGAAAAAATGTCAACGCACAATTGAGAATTGAAAACAATATGCGTTGGGCAGTTGTAAAAGTTCCGCACGGGGTAAATACTGTACAAATGACCACCAAAACTGAAGTGCCGTCAAAAGTTTCAGCTTTAACTGTCAAACTTACCGGCAGAAAACTTGCAGTTAACGTAGTCCCAGCTGATGCTCCGGTACAGATCTATTGGCAAAATAATCTGGTGCTTTCGCGTAACGGATCATTTGCTATTGAGCTGCCGGAAACGGTCAGTGATGGTTCTTACACCGTAAAAGCTGGGGATTTGAGCAAAAATATTACTATGCAATCGCTTGGTAAACCGCAGAAAATAATGCCGCGTTTGATGCCTTTGCCAACCCAAACGGCAATAAAACCGTTGAATAAAAAGGTTAATGGTATAAATATTTTATCGCAGGCAACACAGTATTCGGAAGGTGCATCTTTTGCAAACGCCGAAAGCAGCAAAGCCCGAATTTCTGCCGGAACTATCCGGAATTATGAAAGCCACTATAATCTTGCCTGTTCTGCTTTGGAAATAGAAGCAAAACGTTATCTTAAACTCCGTTTCAAAAGTGGCTTTATCTATTTCAATAAGTATGGTTATGAACCTAAACTGCATGGGGTAATGCCGGGTAATCCGCAATTTTTCGGTGGTTTGATATTGGATTTTGGTACATCATCAGGATACACTGTACGCAGTGCCGCTGGATTGGGTATTCAAAACGAAAAGCGCACCTCTAAAAATCCGATGGCATGGGGTAAAAAAGATCAAGCCGACAATGTTTATATACTGGATAAAATCCTGATCGATGATCAGATTGACTTTAAGGAGTGTTGGATCGATCTGGAATCGCTGGGGGCGCCCGTAAACTGGAACGGTAAACTGTTTATAACTTTGCAATTTGAGCATATAGCTCCAGATCGCAGTTTTACTGTGGAAATACTCGACAGCTCTGACAAATTACCTGCCGGATGTACCACACTCAAGCCGTTGAAACTGGGTGCAACTCAAGGCAAGATTTTGAACATTCCTTATCGTACAGGCAAGATCAACTGGACAAAAACTGCTGCGCTTGGTTTTATGACGCCGCTGCAGCTTTCAATGCCGGATCTTGCCTCTGAGGTTAAGGCTGCATGGGATGAAAAAAATCTCTATTTATATTACCGCTGTACAGAAAAAGCCGGTAAAATTCTCAACGCCGACGGCAGCAAACTGGGGCGGCCATGGGAGAGCGATGGTGTTGAATTTTTTGTGCAAAGCGGTTCTGAACCAGCTATGATGATTCATGGTATTATTGATATAGCCAACAATATTTACGCTGAAAAAATGGATTTAAGTGCCGCCGCAGGCAGCAAAAAAATCCAACTTACAGGAAAACTTTTCAGCAGCAGTGTGCGTACACACAAAGATCATTGGATCGTTGAGCTTGCAATTCCCTGGAGCTTGCTTGGCGGCAAGCCGTCCGGCAAACAGTTGCGTGGATTCAATATGATGCGCAACCGGCTGGAACAAGGTGCCGTAGGATATTATTCACTTGTTCCGGGGCAAAGCTATTTTACCGGGACAAAGTATCAGTTGAAACTTTTTAAATAAATAATTAAGGAATTTTATTATGTTTTTTAAGGGAATGACCTTTGGGTTCATGGCACGCAATGGGTATTACTCCAGCGAGGCCGGAAAAAAAGAAATTCAAAATCTTATTAATTCAGGTGCAGATTCCATCGCTTTGCTGGTAACAATCATGCAAGACTCTTTTGCATCAACAAGAATGTACAGAGATTTTATCATTACTCCATCCGATGATGAGTTACGGGAAACCATTCGTACATTCCGTCAGGCAGGTTTAAAAATCATGCTCAAGCCAATACTTGAGCATCAGGACAGTACGCATCGCGGTGAAATAAATTTTCCGGAAAATCAGCAGCAGATTTCCGGTATTGTTACCGATTACTGGGGGGAATGGTTCAAAAACTATACTGCGGCTATGTTGCATTATGCCCGTATTTGCGAACTTGAAGGTGTGGAAATGTTTTGCATAGGCTGCGAAATGACAGGTGCTGACAGACGAGAAAAATATTGGCCTCCAATGATTGACAAGATACGTCAAGTTTATCATGGACTTGTTACTTATAATACCCCGTGCTGGTGGCATTATGCAGTCAATCAGAATTGGATCCGCAATTGGTTCAGCAAGTTGGATATGCTGGGGATCAGTAATTATTATGGCAATGGTAACGAATACGGCATGCAGATAAAGGAAGTCAATACTGATACAATCGCTCAAGGTATGGAAAAATTGGCAAAGAATCTTGACGAAGCATATGAAATTTTAAAAATGCCGATTTTTATGGCTGAATTCGGAGTCCGTTCGGTTAAAGATGGCTTGGAAGATCCGGCTGATTGCATAAATAATAATCGCGAATTCGATGGTGAACTGCAGGTAATGTACTTTGAAGGAACGATGAGAACTTTTTCAACTCGCAAATGGTGGAACGGATTTTTCTGGTGGAAGTGGGATGAACAGCAAGACCGTCCACATTATCACCATTCAACTGGCGACACTGGTTGTACTATTGCCGGTAAACCTTGTGAAAAAACTTTCAAAGATTGGATTCCTCCGGTCAGGTAAGAAGTATCTATGCAAAAACCGATTTTTGAAAAAAGTCAGATCTGTGTACCGCAGCCCGGTAACCAGTGGGCTGGAAAAATGGTGCTTAATCCGGCAATGATAGCGGATAAAAACGCTCCGGATACATTTTATATGCTTTTCCGTGCAACCGGGCCTTATCCTTCTGCTCAAATTACAGGAAAGCCATTACCGTATCCGATCTTTCTCGGCTTTGGCGTAAGCTACGATTGTGGAAAAAACTGGGAGTTTGATTTTTCCCGTCCGGCTATGGCTCCGGATTTGAAATATTCTCCGGAAGAACTGTACACAACCGATATTTATGGCAAAAAAGTTTTCAATTATGCCAATGGCTGTATTGAAGACCCTCGGCTTTTCTACTTTGAAGATGCACTGTACCTGACTGTTGCGTGCCGGACATTCCCCCCGGGGCCTTATTGGGAACATGATGATCCGATTCAATGTATGCCCGATTGGGTGCAAAACTCTTCTCTGGGTAGAGCCGTAAAAGAAAATTATACGGTAACCTTGCTTTATAAAGTCGATTTGGATGAACTTAAAAATAGAAATTACGAAAAATCTTTTGCACTTGTAGCGCCTTTGCATCACCCTGATACAAGCGACGACCGGGATGCAATGCTTTTTCCGCGCCGTATAGATATAAACGGAAAAAAGAAAATAGTTTGTATCCATCGTCCGAAATTTCCACAAAATTATGAGATCGGAAAAACTCTTGAAGCCCCCTCCATATTTTTTGCTTGTGCAGATAATTTGGAAGATTTTGCAGATAACAGTAAAGTTGAACGCATTGTTTTTGCTCAAGCTGAATTTCCGTGGGAAGGTAATCGTATCGGAGTAAGTTTCCCGCCGATCGAACTTGAACAAGGTAAATGGCTGTTACCGTATCACGGCAAACAAGATGATATTGTCGGTTATACGCAAAGTTTCATGATCCTGCAGGAAAATGGCACCTTGTCTATGGAGATAAAATCCCGTCCATACGAACGGTTGCTTTTTGCCGATCGTCCATGGGAATTGGAAGGAGAATTTACGATCCCCTGTTTGTTCAGCTGTTCAGGGATTGTACATCACAACGGAAAACTTTATATGGGCTATGGTGCCGCTGATAAAAAAATCGGTATAGTTTCTGTTGATTTCAATGAATTAATTACCTATCTGAATAATCGTTAAAAGGAGAGTTGATTATGAAAAAGTTATTGGTTTTGTTGCTGTCAGCTTGTTGCATGGGTTATGAAGCAAATGCTCAATGGAATGCTAAAGGCAGTGCTGTGTTGATCAAGGGAGTTAATCAAGCCGGTAACGAATGTATAATGGTCGCCGGTTCAGGTAATGGTTCCGGATACGGTGGATTGCAGCTGACACAGTCTATTGATTTGCGGGATGCCACAGCCGCTGACAAGATTAAATTAAAGACTTTCCAAAATATTACCTGGTTGACAATAATGCTGCGAAGCAAGGATAATATTATCTACCGTTCAGTACAGTTGCCGATAGATGGAACCGAAGTCGTCATCCCGTTGGATCGTAAAGGCTGGAAAACCGGAAAAGGCAGCGCGGAAGAGTTTCATGTTTATGATGACATCGTATTTTACGCTCCTTTTTTCAAACATCCGACCCACTTGCTTGGTATAACCGATTTGGTTATAGAAAAATCAGGTAAAGAACTTTATGCCTATCATTCTGAAAATACTTTGCCAGACAGAAAATTTAAGGTTTTCAATCTGGGACTGGGCGGCGACAATTCCCAGGATGTTATCAAACGCCAGTTGGCTCGTGCCATAAAGTTAAATCCCACTCTGGCGATTATTATGGTAGGCACCAATGACATGAACAATATATACAAAATTGTTCCTATTGATCAGTACGAAAAAAATCTGCGTGAGATTACTGGTAAGTTGGAAGCTGCCGGTGCCAAAGTAATATTGGTTACGCCCCCGCCTTGTGCTGAAAATGTCCTTTATAAACGGGTGTCCAGAGAAAAGATTGGTAATGCTAACGAAAATATACAGAAAGTTTGTTCAGTAATGCGTCGTCTTGCAGATGAGAAAAAATACCTTCTGGCGGATTATAATCAAATAATCAGTCAAAAGACGCCTCTGGATGGTGCTGAAAGCTATCTGCGTAATCCGCTTAATTCGGCTGATAATGACGGAGTTCATCCCACTCGTGAGGGGTATGCCATACTCAGTAATCTTTTAGCTGATATGATCAAGAAAAACAATTTATCTGGCGAGCGTATCGTCTGCCTGGGTGACAGCATAACCTTTGGTGCACACATGCTGGGAGCCGGTACTGCTTATGGGAACTCTTATCCGGCACAGTTGGCAAGATTATTGAACAATGAAAAATAATAGGATTTTTATTATGAATAACAAAAGTCTAAAGTTAAAGCGTTACGACCAAAATCCGATCATGCTTCCTAAAGGCGACTGCTGGGAGGCAATGAATGTATCCAACGCGGCTGCAGCTGTTTACGATAACAAAGTTTATTTGCTTTACCGGGCAGAAGGCAACGATTTGCGCAATGGCCCCGGTTCATGGCCGGTAACCCGGCTGGGATTGGCGGTTTCGGAAAACGGATTTGATATTTCAGAACGTTATGAAATGCCCATCTTTGACAAAAGCCCCGATGATCCGTGGTGTGAATTCGGCTGCGAAGATCCACGGATCAGCAAAATTGGCGACACTTACTATATAGTCTATGTAACCATGTCCCGGTTCGGTCACTTTGGCGATCGTCTGGCATTGGCAAGCACCAGAGATTTCAAACATTTTGAGCGGCATGGACTGTTGATGGATGAACTTGAACAGCGCACTTCCGGCTTGCTGCCTGAAAAAATCAACGATGAATTTGTGCTGTTTCACCGCCCCATGCCCAATATGTGGATTTCCCGCTCCAAAGATTTGAAAAAATGGCATGATTCCCAGTGTATATTCAAAACTGTACCGGGGACGTGGTATGAAAACAAACTTGGTATTGGCGCACCGCCGATTAAAACACCTTACGGCTGGTTTTTGATCTGGCATGGAAAAAATAATAAATGTGAATACGCCTTGAGTACCATGCTGCTGGATTTGAAAGATCCGGGGAAAATCTTAAAAGTTCAACAAGAACCCATTCTGCGAGTGGAAAAAGATTACGAACGCGAAGGATACACCCCCAATGTGGTATATACCAACGGAGTAGTAGAATTCAACCATAAATTGTTTGTCTATTATGGGTGCAGTGACCGTTGCCTGGCTGTAGGAACGTTGGAAATGGAAGATGTGTACCAGTGGTGTAAGGAAAAATAGTTTTTATATTTAAGTAAAACTTTACTGGAAGGCTGGAATATGGCAATTACTTTTGATGAGTTGAAGGAACTTTTTGCAAATTTTCAGTGGATCGATGATATTCCGGAAGATCAGGCAAAACGCGATGAGATTTGCTTGGAAGCTAAAGCTGCTTTGCTGATTGAAGCTAATTGCACCAGCGAACGCTTCCCGGCTTTTATCCGATTGGCGAAAAAGATTGGCGACAAATACAAATTGCCGGAAAGAGTATCTATTCACTGCCAGGAAACAGATCATAATTATACCCCAATCGACTTTGATATTTCCTGTGATTCATTTACCGTGGGAAAATTGAGAGACTATAATAAGTATTGGGGTATGGCAACTTGCACGGGACAAAATGGTCTTGAGTATTATGACTGTTCAACATATGGTGTTTGTTGGAATGATGATACTTGTCGAAAAAATGCTATATCTCGACATTCCAACGAATTGCAAAATGCTTTTTATGCGAAATATCCGTCATTGTATTCCATTTGTAAAGAACTGACTCCTTATAAAACTGATGCACAGATGTGTCGCTTTTGGGGCGGCACATCTGATGCTTTTGGCAAAGTCAAACCCCGCAATATGTATCCGGATTATATCTGGGGCAATAATCCATTGCAGAAAAATACGGAGCAGGAGCATTGGACGGATGCCCGGTTGGAACAATATGCATTTCAATTTTTGATTCCATGCCAAACTCCGCTGCAAAGTGATTTTGCGTTGAACAATCGCTGTTATGAAAATTGGTATTATCATATTTTCCCGTTTCGTAATCAATACGGCGAAACGATTATGAAGGTTGTAAAAGTCTATGATCCGGAAACGCAATGCAAGATTCTTTTGCCAATGACCACATGGATTCGTAATAACAGTGCCAAGAGTCAAATCTTCTGCGTACCCTATCCGGCAGATAAAACGCCGCTTTACAACTTGGATAAACTGCTTGCCCCGGAATGTGAAACTGTAATTCTGTGCGACAGCATTGAATTGGCAGAAGCAAACCAGAATAAAAACGACTCAAACAAAGTTGTCTTTACCAGTTTTATTTGTTCCGCCGGTCGATATGATCAAGTAGATTGGTCGCCATTGCTGGATAAAGAATTGTTTATTCTGGTATCTAATCACTCCGGAATCAGTTTTGAAGCAGCCGCACTTAAAACACTGGAGTTGACTGAATATCTTGACGAAAATACCGATCTGGAATATAAGCTGCTGGTGTTAGAGGTAATTTACGGGAAATATCGGACACGCGGCTTTGATAATGTGGAAGATATATTGAAAATGTATCAGGAAAATCCTCCGCAAGTAAATTCGACAGAACTGTTGATATTGGAATATGAAGGCGAAATAGATGAATTTTTCCAATCCGCAGAAAAAGAGTTGAATAGATTACCTGATAAATGGTGGCTGAAATCGGATGTGCCGCCGGAAGAAAAACGCATTGCCGAAGAGAAAAACTCTAAACCCACACCGATAGATTACATTATGCATCCACTTTTGATCAGAGGTAATGCTACCTTGCTTTATGCGAAAAAATCTGTTGGAAAAAGCTCTCTGGCATACAGTATCGCCGCAAGAGTCGCAGCAGCCGGATTTTCAGAAAACCCGGTTCCATTATTGAAGGGAAAATGGTGGAATGTGCCTAAACAAGTACACAAAGTCCTGTATCTTGATTTTGAAAATATGGGAGCAATGGAGTTAAAAAAGCAAACATTCCAGTCCGGCTACATTCCGGAAGCAAGAGCTGACGAATGTAGAGCCAATTTGATTATGAAGGATGTTGCCGATTGTGCGATTGACTTTTCATTGCCGGAAAATCATCAAAAAATTCTTGATATGATTGAGGATGCAAAAAAGAATGAAGGTATTCCCGACAAAGCAGTTGATTTGCTGGTGATTGATACATATACCGGCTTGGTTCGTACAGAGACTCCTGCAACTCCGGCAAATTTCAAAGATCTTATTGATAAAATAAGAAGAATGGGAATTGCCGTATTGATCACGCATCACGCAAATTCGGACAATGAAATACGCGGCTTGCAAAGTAAATTGGATAAAATAGCGTTAACGATCAATATCAGCCGTAACGAAGCAAAAGACGATGGCAATTTGGATGAGCAACCCTGTTTTGTAAAATATGAATTGCCCAGATATCCAATGCGTTCAGAATTAAAGAAACCGTTTGAAATAATTTTTGACAGTGAACACAAGCAGTGGAAGCTGACGGATAAAGATCATAACGAGGATAGTGATTTTTATCTGATTGTTGAAGGATACAAAAAACTTGAATTTGACCGCTCTGCAATTTGTCAAATGCTTGGTTTGAAGAAAACCAGCTATCACGAGCATTTGAAAAAAGCTCCCCAAAAAAAGTAAATTATTATGGGTGATACCGGTTCTTCCGTTGCAGAAGAACCGGTATTTGTGTTATTTTTCCAGAATCGCTTTTACTTGAGCTAAAATCTCATCGCTTGATGCTGTCGAACTCTTGATAAGTTCCAGTGCTTCAGCAATCTTGCTTTGGGCTGTATCAGGCGAAGTAATACCGGATACCGCTGCTACTGCCTGCCGTTGAGCGGCATCTCCTACATGCGTGTAATATTTGGTAACGATTTCTGAATCAGCTCCCAATATGGAAATCACCGTAGCTTGCGGTACACCGGCTTCTGCACAATATGAGGCGAAAGAGTGCCGCAGAGAGTGGAAGCCATATACTGTAACCTTTTTGTCCCGTCCCGGAACTGTAACTGACGGCTCAAGTCCGATCCAGCGGATCACCCGCAGCATATCTATATTTACAAGGTTATTGCCGACATTTTTGCCCAATGCATTGGTCTTGTTGTAACGGGCAGCCACATTGGGGCAGACATAATCAATATTACTGCTTTTCCACGCCAATGCTTCCGTCAGGACTTCCAGCAGCGGTGCAGCGATCGGGATGGTAACTTCTTTGCCGGTTTTGAACTGCTTTACCCAGATACGCTGCATGGTAAGATCTATCTTGCTCCAACGCAAAAGTACACAATCTTTCAAACGCTGACCGGTGAACATTCCCAAATAATAAATCACCCGGATTTCCGGCTTGTTCATTACCTTGTATTGATCATCGGCAAGCACATCACGGAGCTGTTGTTCCTGTTCACGGGTGAATGATAAACGGTGAACATCCTGCTCCCGTTCCTCACGCTCTTTACGATAAAGTACCGGGGACTGAAACGGATTATCGCCTGTGTAATATTCCTTTAAGACCGTAAATACCCGGCGGATTCGTTTCAGTTTGCGGTTGTGAGTGGATACGGCAATATTCTTCTGCCGCATATCATCAGCATACTGCATTGCTGTTTCGCCGGTAATATCCCGCATAACAGCGGCGGGATTGTTTACCCAGGCAACAAACTCGGCAAAAGTGGATTTATAAGCTAATGCTTCACTTACGGTATCAGGCGTTGCCCGTTCGGGACTTTTTTCATATTCGCTCCACGCTTGAGAGAGCAAGAGATTCTTTTCCGGGGCAGCCAGATTGCGGGCATACTTGACGTGAGCGGCAATTACTTCAGAACTGGTAGCCTGAATAAGCGGTACATACTTTTCGGCTTCTTTGATCGCTTGTTGTTTATTGCGGGTTTTGAGGCTGATTGCTTTGCGGGCTCCGTTGACCTGATAACGGAAGTAATAAATACCGTTGGGTTCTTTCTGATAAACAGTACCGATCTTGAGTTTGATCTTGGATATAGCCATATCGTTTTCCATAATTGATTCCTGGATATAGCTGAAAATTATCTGTTTTTAAGCGATTGAACAACCGAAATGGTACCGTTTGGTACTTTTACCCCGAATTTAAGCATAAAAATGGCGGAGAGCGAGGGATTCGAACCCTCGATACCCACGAGGAGTATAACGATTTTCGAGACCGTCGCCTTCGACCGCTCAGCCAGCTCTCCGCTATGATATTGTGTTAATATACTACCAATTTGCTGAAATTGCCAATTTTTCTGTCAAAAAAAACTGCCGTTGCTTAAAAATCACTTCCCCAACAGCCCAGGTATACATTTTTATAATATTCTGATGTTCAGGTACTCTGGCACTATTACCAGAGTATTACTGCGTATGGAGCTGGGGGGAGAGCGCAATTTGCTTCAGCGTTTGTTTTTTTACCTTTTCCCGGGCTTTTTGGAACAATGTATACAATGGCGGAATAAATGCCACACCGAGAATCGTTGCTGCAAGCATTCCCCAGAAAGTCGTTGTCCCGATCACCCGGCGGCTTTCGGCTCCGGCTCCCGAGGCGAACAGCAAGGGCAGCACGCCGAAGATAAAGCTCCATGCCGTCATCAGCACTGCCCGGTAACGGTATTTGGCACCATTGAGGGCGGCTTTGACTACCGATCTGCCGTTTAACCGTTCCTGCATGGAAAATTCCACCATCAGGATCGTACTCTTGGCACACAACCCGATCAGCATGATCAACCCCAGCTGGGCGTAAATATCCAGCAGCATACCCGTGAGCCACAGCGCAGTCACGCCCCCGAGGCTGGCAAATGCCACCGATAAAATCACCGGCAGCGGGATCGTCCACGATTCATATTGAGCTACCAGAAATAGATAGCCGAAAATCACAGCCAGGGTCATCAGCAATATGATTTTGCCGTCGTTGTTCTTTTCCTGATAACTCATATCTGTCCAACCTACCGTGTAGTGGTTGGGAAACTCTTTTTTTACCAGATCTTCTATCTTGTTCATAATGCGTTCGGTGGATGCACCGGAAACTGGAATCAAAGTTATGGCTGCTGACATATTCTGGTTGAACCGTTCGATTTTTCTGGCTCCCAGCATGATCTTGGGCGTGGCGATCGCCGACAATGGCACCATATCGCCATTGTTATTTTGCACCATGGTTTCTTCCAGAGCACTCAAGGTGGAGCGTTCAGAACCTTCCAGCTGGATCTTTACTTTGAATGAATAACCTTTCAAATTGAAGTCGTTGACATACAAACTGGCAAAACTGCTTTGCATAAAGGTCATAATGCGGTCAGTGGGGATGCCCAGAGCTTCGGCTTTATCCCGATCCACATCCATAAAGATTTGTGGGGTTCTGGCGTTGAATCCGCTGAATGCAAAGGCTGCTTCGGGCATGATCTCTTTATTGTTGAGCATGCCCAGAAGTTTACCCATTTGCTGTTCAAACTGCTGGGGCGTTTCTCCCCCGGCGGTACGGAAGGCAAAAGTTACCCCGCCTGTCACGCCCAGCCCCATGATCGCCGGAGGCTGGAATGCCCGGACTTCGGCTTGCGGGATGGTTGCCCCCATTTCCATAATTTTGCCCCGGATGGCAGAAATGGAAAGATCCGGCGTGGTGCGTTTGCTCCAATCATCCAATGTAACGATGGCAAAGCCCAGGTTTTCGCTGGCTCCGGACATGATGGAAAAACCGGCGACAGCGATCAATTCCCGGACGCCTTCGAGTTTTTGAACTTTTTCGCTGAACTCCTGCATAGCGTTGATGGTTCGGGGCAATGCGGCTCCCGGTGGAAGTTCCACTTCGCACATCAATACGCCCTTATCTTCATCCGGCAGAAATCCGCCTTTCAGGTTGCTGCCGATAAAGTAGTTGGCAGCCAACACTCCCAGCATGATCACGGCGGTAAGCAGCAACCGGCGGATCATCACCCGGCTGAAAGCAAGGAAGCCGGTCTTGGTGGCATCAAGGGAGGTATCAAACCAGCGGAACAAGATGAATTTTTTCTTTGCCGCCGCATCGGCGGGCCGCAGGATCAATGCACACAGTGCCGGACTCAAGGTCAAGGCGTTGAATGCTGAAATACACAGCGCTATACACATAGTCACGGCAAACTGCATGTAAATAGTCCCTACAATACCTCCGTAAAAGGCAATAGGGGCATAAATGGCAGCCGATACTAATGTGGCAGCGATCACCGGACCGGTTATCTGCTGCATACTTTTGCGGGTGGCGTCATGGGGGGTGAGTTTTTCTTCTTCAATGATACGCATAGTGTTTTCCACCACCACAATGGCGTTGTCCACCAGCGACCCGATCACCAGAATAAGCCCGAACATGGTAAGTACATTGATGCTGTACCCCAAAACTGCCATAAAGAAGAATGTCCCCAGAAGCGATACCGGGATCGCCAATGCCGGAACCAGAGTAGCCCGGAAATCCTGCAAAAAGATGAATGTGATCGTCACCACCAGAATCAGGGTCAGAATCAAGGTTACAGCGATTTCTTCAACATTGACCATAATGTAGTGCGTAGGGTCGTAAGAGAGATGCGCCGTTACCCCTTTGGGAAAACGGGTTCGCAGTTCGTCAAGAGTTTTGTTGGCGTTCTTCACCAGATCCACTGCGTTGGCTCCATCTTGCCGGTAAATGGCAAGTGCTATACAGCTTTGACCGTTGAAGAAACCTTCGTCAGTGTAACGCTCGGCACCCAGTTCCAACCGGGCAATGTCGCCCAGTTTTATTTGTTCACCCCGTTCGCCGGTAGCGATGATAATGGAGGCAAATTCTTCCGGAGTACGCAATCTTCCGGTGATATCCAGCTTGAGCTGCAAATAGTCGTTGGATTTTTCCGCTCCCAAACTTCCGGCAGCGGCGGGGATATTCTGGCTGGCAAGTTTGCCCATCACCACTTCCGGAGAAAGCTTCAGTGCCGCCATTTTTATCGGGTCAAGCCAGATACGCATACTGTAATTGCGTTCGCCCAATATTTCCACATACCCCATGCCCGGCAGCCGGGCGAAGGTATCTTTTACATTCATGCGCACATAGTTGGCAAGGTCGAGCAAGTTCAGCTCTTCGCCGTTGGTGCGGAATACATATACCCCGATCATGTCGGTAGATTGCTTTTTGGTCGTTACCCCGATCTGCTTTACCGTTTCCGGCAGCTGGGCTTCGGCACGCTGAACAGCGTTCTGCACATTCACCTGGGCAATGTCGGAATCAATGCCCGGTTTAAAAGTCAAGGTAAGCGTGTAGTTGCCGTTGTTGTCGCTTTCGCTTTTGAAGTACATAAGGTCTTCGATACCGTTGACCTGTTCTTCTATAACTCCGGCAACCGTTTCGGCAATAACTTGCGAGGTCGCCCCCGGATACATGGCAGTAACTTTGACCGTGGGGGGAGCGATTTCCGGGTATTCGGCAATGGGGAGCTTGAATAAACAAATGCAGCCCACCAATGCGGTAACGATGCTTATAACAAAAGCAAATTTGGGCCGGTCAATAAAAAATGCTGCAAACATTGCTTACTTCCCCTGTTTGAATACCTTTTTGGCATCTATGGGCGCAACCGGAGTATTGGGGCGAATTTTGTGGGTGCCGTCCACAACAATAAGCTCGCCGTTTTTTATGCCTTCAAGCACAATGGTTCTTCCGGCAACCGTTTTGCCGATCTTTACCTTGCGTCTGGCAGGCATGTTGCTTTTTTTATCCAATACCCAGATATAGCACTGTTCATTTTCCATAACGATCGCCGAGGGCAGAACGCTGGGCAGTGCGGCGTTGGCGTTTTCAGCCGAAAGTAATACCGTTACATAGCTTCCCGGCAAAAGCTCAAACTTCCGGTTGGGGAAGGTGGCATACATGGTTATCGTGTTGCTTTGAGCATTGATTTTGTTATCCACCAATGTTACCCGGGCAGTTTCCCCGGCGAGTGTGTTATCGGCAAGCATGGCACGAACCCGGGCGATGGCGGGAACTTTTTCCGCACCGCCGAAATCCCGCCGCAAAGTTTTTTCGCTGATGCTGAACTTTACATAAATGGGGGCAAGCTGCTGGATGTCGGTCATAGCGCCGCTCTGAGGCGTGATCAAGTTGCCCACGGTGGCAATACTTTTGCTGATCCTGCCGGAGATGGGGGCAGTTATCCGGGTGTAGGAAAGGGTGTTTCTGGCATCAAGCAATGAGGCTTCCAGCCGTTTGATGTTGGCTTTTGCCACATTGATCTCCATTAACGCCTGTTCGTGAGCAGCGGTGGAAACCACATTGCTTTTAAGGAGTTTGTACTTTCGGGCATACTCTTTAGTTGCAAATTCCAAGGTGGCTTTCTGTGCTTCCAGCTGGGCTTCCAAGGCTTGAACTGCGGCTTGATAGGTGGTATCTTCCAACTCATAAAGCAGCTGCCCGGCTTTGACCAGACCGCCTTCGGTAAAGTTGACTTTCTTGAGTTCGCCGGTGATCCGGGGCATGATCCGGACACTGTTGATGGCTTCCACCGCACCCACATAGCGCCGGACGACCTTGCCGGATGCCGGGGCGGCATGTTCCACAACCACCGTTGGCGGCGGGGGGGTGTGCCCTTCGGAAGCACTTGATATATCAATGGTTTGGGTCAATAAAAGCCCGACTGCCGTTAAGAGATAAAACGCTCTCACTATATTCCTCCTGCTGTATATTTTTGTTGTGATTATTTTATTAATATAGCACGGAAATATGTGATTGTCAATAGGTTATAAATGTTCCAACGGGTTGGAAAAAGTTGTAACTTATGGTGAAAAATCTATATTTACAACTTAAAAATTTTTTTTATTTTTTTTTACATGGTTTGATTTTTTCGGGAAAAATCCATGATTATTGATATCCCAATCGGATAGCTGACTATGTAAAATAAGAAATTTTCAGTTCAAAAAATGGGCAGCTGTTCATCTGCCTGCGGAATAAAATGTATAATAACCGGTGCAGTATGAATTGCCTTCATACTGCACCGGGCTTTTTATTTATGTATGTTGTGAAATGGGCGGTTTATTTGCTCAGTTGCACAGAAGATGTACTCATTGAGCATTGTTATTCTTTTTGTACTCTTCGTAAAATTTCTTGAAAAGTTCCACATCGAATCCCAGATCAGGAGCTTTTCTGCCTTCGATCCGGGTAATGGCACAGGCTTCAAAATTGTTTTTGACATAAAGCCCCATTGCTCCGGTGAGCGTTGCAGCAATCGTAGCGTTGATGGCACTGCCAAGCCCGGGAATCAGTTTCAGTAAGCTGGTAGCAAGGAACATTCCGGCAAGTCTTGCCGCAAAGATAGCAGCAGACTGTTTGATGACTTTTTCTTTAAGTCCGTAAAGTCCGGCAAGCGTTGCAATCATTGCAACCTGAATGGGAACAATAACTGCGGCATCGGAAAGCGGAATCGGAACAGCTCCGGCACCGGCAGCTGCTGTGGTCGCAGTGGCAATAATTGCCTGGGCTTTCCCGGATTTGTCGTAAACGGCTTTGATTTTTGCTTCTTTATCCACTTTTTGCGCTTCCATAAAAGCATCTTTATAGGCATCCGGCAGCATGGCGTAAGAGCGCACCATAAGTTCTTTGCAGCCAACGGAATTACTTTCTTCGTCACTACAGAAAATGATCCGTTCTTCAGGGATCCCGGCTGCCATAACGGCTGCTTTCAAGGCGTTTTTCTGCCTGGGGCGGGTGATGTCGCTTTTGGTTATGACCACGATCACATTTCTGGTATTGAAAATGTTTTTGATCAGGTTTTTGTCGCAATCCGTTACCCGGGCGCCCGGTCCCTGGATCGTGTACCAGACCAGATGGATGTGGTCATCCACATTGCAATTACCCTGCCGGGAGCGCACAAACTGCCGGGTCTGATTGGTAAATTCGCTTTCGCTTTCGCCAATTTCCAAACCTTTGGAGTCCCAGATCCTTACGAGGTCATTTTCGTAACAGTCATACCCCATGGTGTGCGGTGTGCCGTCGCCAATGGCAGAGTCGGGTACAACATTGCCGAGAATTGCTTTGACCAGAGAGCTTTTGCCGCTGCCGGTGTAACCGCAGACCAGAATGTTGGGGCGTTTGCCGAACTTTTTACGGGCTTCTTCGTAATTGGCGTTGAATTCTTTTTTCACATCAAAATTGTCCATGGTATTTTTGCATTGCCGGTTGTTTAAGCTGTCAGGAGTTTCCTGTATTGTTTTTATTTCAAAATCTTCCAGATCAGCACCGTATTTTGTTTTCATGTACTCACATAATTCGGTAAATTTAAGATTTTCCGGTAAATTCCGGCATTTGCAGAACATTTCCACAGAATTTTTTAATTTTTCCCCGGTGCTGGCGGCTTTGAGCATGGTTTCAAAGCAACTGATGGCTGTGCCGTTTCTGGCAAAAACTTTGCTTTTCCCGAATTCGCTGTGCGATACTGCCCGGACTGTCCCCGGCTGCGGTACGGTCAAAACCACCCGGTGAGAAAGATAAAACCCGATCTGTTGGTTTTCAGAAACAAGCACCGAACCAAAACGCATTTTATTCATTGGTCGGACTCCATGTGTAAAAGTTCACGGTCTGCTGTCATTTTCAGAGCTTCGGCAATGTTATGAAGATGTTCAAGATAATTTTGCACCTTGCTTTCCCCATCCGGCAATTCAAAGATCCAGTCTGGCAATTCAGCCGGGAACAGTGCTTGCTTACCTTCAATAATTCTGCAAAAATCCGCATTGATGATTTGAAGGCTTCGGGCATACTCCCGGATATTTTCAATAACTTCGCTCCGGCTTTGCCACTCTTCCAGAGTTGCCGCTGCAACAAAATTTTCTGCCGCGCGACAGAACAGATCATCGGCAAGCCGGAGGCGGTAACAGAGATCGATCACCATTTCCCGGAATAATATTTGTTGTCGTTTGCTGTTCATATTTTTCAGCCTTTCGTTTTGATCATAATATAAGTTTGATGATATGCCAAAAAGTGTCATATCACAATTTTTTTATCTGATTTATTTTATTTTTCAGCTTGAAAATATTGCAATTGCATAATATATTGCAGCGAATCAATATTTGTCATACCAATTTTAAGGACTTGTGCTATGGATAAAAAAAGCGAACAGTTGATGCGGAAGATCAAATTCATTGCTGAAGCTAAAAAAAATAATTACCCCAATGCCAGCGAATTTGCGGCGCGTTTATCGCAGTACGAAGGCGAAGATGGCGAGCCGTTCGGTTGCAGTGCGCGCACTATCTTGCGTGATATTCAGGATTTGATCAAGGTGCACAAAGCTCCGTTGGTATACGATGCCGTAAACCGAGGGTATTATTTGAGTGATCCGGAATGGGAATTCAAGGTTCCGATTTTTGAAGAAGATTTTATCAGTATGTCGCTGCTTGGAACGAAGTTGGCTGCCGATATACTGCCCGCTCCGCTGAAACAGAATGTGGATAATGCGGTTGCTCAAACCATGGCGACCAATTCTTCGGATTTTTTTGATTCGGCAATGATCGAATCTATTTTATGTGCATCCGGAATCAAAGCCGGCATCGAGCCGGATATATTCAAAAAACTTTTTGACTTCTGGCGGCAGAAACAGGTGATCCGTCTTACCTACAAAAATCCTAAAGGCGAAATCGCCGAACATGAATTTGAACCGCATATTATTGCATTTCATCGTGGAGCATGGTACACTAAAGGTTACAAATACGGAACCAGAGAGATCCGTTTATATGCCATTCAGCGGATCACGGCATTGCAGGGCGGCATTGACCGTTTTGAAACCGATAAAAAAATGTTGAACGATACCCGGAAAAAAGGGTTGTTCAACTATGAAAAAGTTTCCGGGATCAAATTGCATTGTGACTCTTCCATAGCCTTCTATATTTATGAACAGCAAAAAAAGTTCAATTCAAAAATTGAACGGCAGGCGGACGATTCGCTTATCGTTACGCTGAATCCCAGCATTGAACACGAAGTCATCCGCTGGATCCTTGCCGAAGCGGGGCGTATTCAGGTGTTGGAACCGGCATCTTTGAGAAAGAAAATTTGTGATGCCGGGAAAAATATCTTTGAAAAAAATTCCTGATATGACACCTTTTGTCATAGTGGCCTTTGTATATTGGGAGAGGTAATTTCAAAACTCCTCAAAAGTCAATAACGGCATAACCAACGCCAGACAAAAGGAGCATTTACGGCTGTTGCCTTGCCTCCATTGCATAAAGCTGTGGCGGACGAGTCAGGCAGCGGCCGGAAATGCTCATTATTGGAGTTTTGAATGACTTGTGAAATCACTTAAAACTACCAAATAACAGAGGTTTTATTTATGAAGCATTATGTTGCAAGCAAATTGGATAAACATCAGGATTTTTTGGTGTATAACGCTGATGATCAACTTGATGTGGCTGCAACTCTTAAACAGGTGCCTGATTTGCCGGATAAAACACAGGCGTTTTTCCGGAATGTGCCCGAATGGTTTACAGCCGGTAATGAAGTTCTGGAGGGATATCGCAGTGTCGGGGAGGCAATCAACAATCTTCCGGAGGAAGAACGAAAGAAATATACGGAAGAAGAAATCCGGAAATTGCAGTGTGCCCTGCAACGCCTTATTGCATGCAATGAAATGATGGAAGAGCCGGGCTTGAATGGTAATCAAAAGGAAGTCCTGCGCTGCATTTGCTATTGGGTGACTCTTGAAACGATTGCGGCTTTTCCGTTGACTCCGGAAGAGGAAAAAAATATTTTCTGATGAAACAGCTCCTGCCGTACCGGGCGGGAGCGGATATAAGTTTATGCACTTTTACCTGGAAGACAGACAATGAAAACACTTAAAGAGTCGATCAAAGAATCATTTGAAATATTGTTGGAAAACATTTCATTCGACACGCCGCAGGGCATTACATGCGGCTATCCGGATTTTGACAATATGCTGCGCGGAATACGCAGAGGATGCTTAACGGTGCTTGCTTCAAAACCGGCGCTGGGCAAAACTGCATTTGCCTTGAATATCGTACTTAACCTTACTGAACGCACGCCGGAAACCGCAGTTCTTTTCTGTTCCGACTTAAGCAATACCGAACTGACCTTCCGGTTGCTGACGATTGCCTCCGGAGTAAAAAACAACTACAATACCGATTACAAAAGTGATGATATGGAGCGCTTGACGGACTCGGTAAATAAACTGAAAGAGTACCCGTTGTATTTTGAAGAACATTCCGGAATGGACGAGGAGTTTCAAGCAAAAATACAAGCTGTACATGCTGAACATAATATTGAACTTCTGATCGTTGACAATGTATGCCCGGAAGCGTGCCGCCAGTTGAAAGTTCTTGCCAAAGAGTTGGATATTGCTGTGCTGGCGCTGATACCGCTATATTCAAAAAAAGATGAAATCGTATGCCGTGGTACTGCCGATACGCTGGTAATATTGCACCGGGATCGGAAAACGGATCATGCTCCGGAACTGGGGGCCCCGGCAGAATTGATCGTTGCCAAAAACCGGCATGGTCTTTGCGGAAGCTGCCGGATATACTTTATTCCGGAAATCATGCTTTTCAAAGAGAGTTGTACCGGAGAAACATTGCCCAATCCGGCCGTTGTAAAATAATCAGGCGGTGTGCATCAGCAGGTGCGGCAATCTATTCAGCAAGGTTCTTTTTTCAGCGGGCAGCTGCGGTATTTTCCCGGCGGGATGCCCATTTTACGCCGGAAAATACGATTTAAATAGTATTCGTTGCTCATGCCGGTACGCCGGGCGATTTCCCGCAAAGGCAGATCGGTATTTTCCAGCAGGTCGCAGATCCGCTGTACCCGGGATTCCATTAAAAGTTTGCTGAAACTTTTGTGGAATTCCTCCTGCAAAATATGACTGGTGCGGGAAGTTGATAGATTCAATTTTTCTGCCAACAGCTCCAGCGTGCAATCTTTGGATACCAGCTTTTTCCGGAAAAAATCCTCGATGATCTGCCGACGGCTGTTTTCATCTTTCAGGGTATTTCGCTCTTTATCCGCCCAGACCAGCGCCGCAGACCCCAACAGCTCCAGCACTTGCACAATGACCGGGTATTTACTGCGATACCACACCGGCAGATCGTTGTATAACGCTTTGCGCTGATTATCCCAGGAGTCGGGCACCACAAAGTCCGCATCCCGGAACGAGCCGCCGAAAATCGTTGCCATGTGCACATTTTGCCAGAAAAGCGGCATCACCACTTCCACCACCCCGGCGTAACACCGGTAAAGCATGGGGCCCTCGGCTTCGGAGGCTTTCTGCATGGCTTCTTTGGCGCAATGCTGGAAGCAATGCCGGTGGAATTTTTCCCGGCAATAACTGCAATATCCGCTGCGGTGGATATTGCCATGCAGCCGCAATAAATTGCCGTCGGAAAGCCGCAGACTGCCGGAGTGATCGTGGATGGTTATGTGGATTTTATGCAAATCTTCCAGATAGTTCCAGATTTGCACAAAATACTCCCGGCTATTATATCCGGGCAGATTTACAGGGGTAAATGTCGATTCCATAGCTTGGGAATATAGGTTTTTATTCCAGTTCTTTCAGCGAAAAATCGCAGATCGTTATTTCTTCTCCGGCGGCAAAATTGTTTATCCACAAATTGATTTGGCTGTATTTTTTCAGTTCAACTTCCGTAAAATCGCCTTGCAGAAAAATTATTCCATCTTTTTCTCCTGTCAAAGTCAGCGGCAGCCGACCGTTGTCAAATCTGCCATGCACCGAATAACGGCTGCCGGGGATATTGCTTTTTATCTGCATGACCGCCCGGTAGGATCTGCCCTTTTGCAGTTTGACTTTTTGCGAAATAAGTGCATTGCCTTTACCGGCAGATCGCTTGAATGTTACAGTTTTGTCTGCCTGAAGCTGTTCAACTCCTTGGGGCGAGTTCCACTTGCTGCCCGCCAATTCTCTGCCCACAGTTTTCCGGGCGGCGGCGGCTTCCTGCCGGGCAACAACAGCTTCATCGACGATCTCTTTAAGCGAAACCGAATCCACCCAGGCGTTTTTGTGCATGTTGGTTTTGGAACTCCACACCGAAAAGACCGCCCGGGTGTTCCCCGGAGGGTTGGTGAAATCTGTTGTTACAGTCTGCCACTCTTGGGTATCCGCCGCCCGCTTGATAAAACTTCTGCCCACATTGGGCCGGACTTCCAGACGCAAATTCAAGGGTTCTTCGCCCTTGACTACGGCAGTTGCCCGGTAGCGGGCACCGGGTTTGAGTGTTACATTCTGCCGTAACTTCCAGCTGCCGGGCTTTTGAGTCATACAAATTTTCAGCGAGCGATTGCCGGTTTTGAAATTTTTTGTATCAAAAGTGGCATTGCCTTGAGCATAAAGTTTTTCTTCCCGTGCCGAATAGAATGTCGATTGCCAGCCGGGGTGCAGGGGATCATTCAGCAGGGCATTATCGCTTTTTTCTCTGCCGGATTGATCGGCGTTGAACAGCAGCTCTTTGCCGACGACTTTGTACTTTTTATTGGGTATGACTTTACCGGCAAGCTCCATATAAACATACTCATTGCCCATTTTTACGCAGCAGTAAAATTTAGTGCCTTTAACAAAAATGCGTCCGGCGATCTCTTCTCCCGGTTCCGGCAACTCCTGATTTTCCGCCAGTTGAGCGGGGGGCAGAGTCAGCACATCCGGCGCCATGCCCGGACTCTTTTTGACTCCATCCACCGCCACGGGGTGTTCCACATTGATAAAGCGGTTGCCGGAGATCAACTCCTGATACCCGGGAGCGTTGCCGGAAAGGGCGAACCCCACCGGAGAATTTACTATAACATTGTTGATAAAAGTATTTTCGTAGCCGCTGCGTACCACAAACGCCTGATGTGGCATATTGAAAACCATATTGTTTGCCCACAGCGAGCGGCCGCTGTTGCACTCAAAGCCAAAACTGTCGTCGGTATTGAGGGCGCTGCCGTCTACGATGTTATTGACCACGCTGACAAAATGCTCTTTGCCGCCGGTTTTGATTTCTATAACGCTCCGCCAGCCGGAATTGGTGCAAATGTTGCCCTGCACCACGGCACGGTTGGCTTTCAGATAGATCGCGGCACCTGCCAGACGGCGGCGTTTGCCGTTTTCAAAGATCCAGTTCCGGTTCAATACTTTGCCATCTTTGGTGCGAAATTGGCGGCCGATATCTTTGCCGGGTATGGGTTCGCCGCGGTTGACATCGCGAACCACATTGCCCTGCACGGAAACATTGTGCCCGTAAATCAGAATGCCGTGGGTATAGGAGTGTTTTTCGTTGTTGCCCAAGCCGCCGGTCAAAAGCTGGTTGTCGTGAACGATGGCGCTGGAAAGGTGAGTTGTGCACCCCTCGGATATCTGCCCGCCTTTGCCGATCTGGATACCTGCAAGCCCGAACTTCCGGAGTATATTGCCCCGCACGATCGCTCCGCCGTGGATGGGTGACGAAAGAAATATGGGGTAGCCAACGCCCTCAAACAGACAATTTTCCACCCTTGCCGAACCCAGTTCTTTACAGCGTATACCTATACCGTATGAGGGGGTGAAAAACCGGCAGTTTTCAATAACGATGCTTTCGATCCGGTCGGATGAAGGCTGTCTTCTGCCGTTTACATCTACTGTCGGAAGTCTGCGGAAGCCGTCAATGCCGTGGTAAGCATGAAACTCAACATTTTTTACTTCCAGCGACGGGTTTGCCCCGACAGATACACCATTCAGATCAATGATCGACACCCGGTTTTCTCCGGCAGGTTTCTGCTCCGGTGCCGCCGATGAACGCAGTATTGCCGGTATGCCTCTGCCTTCAATGACAAGTTTGCCCTTTTTAAGGATGAAAAGCTGACTTTTATTGGTTGCAAGGGTGGCACCATCTTGCAGGATCAAAGCGACATCTCTGGTTATTACAAGGGGGGTATCAAGCTCATAGACCCCGCCGGGTATATAGACTACCCGCTCCTGGGCGACAGCTTGGGCAAGGGCATCGCCCCAAGAGTTTTTACCGGTTTTATATTTGCTTAATTCCGCACCGTTGAGCATAAACGCCCAACACAACAATCCAATGATCAGCAATCTCATATTTTACACCTCACAGCTATATTATACTATAAAACCTATCTTGAAAATTTCAATTTTTTACTTTTCAGAACTTGGGGAATCATCTCTTGCAAGCAGACAATTCTGCCGCAATAATTCTTTGCGTAAAACTTCATAAGCGGGTATATCCAACGCGGCGGCACACCCGGCGGCCTGTCCGGAAGCTATACAGCTTACATTCAGCCGGACGGCACTTATCAGCTCCGGTTCCACTCCGATCATACGCCCGGCCGCCAGCAGATTGTCAAAACTCCGGCTGCGGATCGCTCCGTAAGGTACTGCCAGTTTGCCGGTAACGCGGCTGCTCCAGGGCGAGTTGAAACATTTTACATAATGCCCGCCGATGTAACTGCCGCAAAGTGCCACCACCTCTTCCGGGGGGGCAGGGTGGTGGGCATCCTGCATAGTAAGCTGGCGGCAGCTGACGATACTGCGGGTATAACGCACCCCCATCATGGGAGCGATCTGGGCTATGGAACAATCGGCAAATTCTTCAAACTCATTTTTCAGCCAATTTACGACCTCCGGTATCTGACGCAAAAGCTCTTCGTGCATGGCGTTGTATTGCACCGGGTCGGCGGCATCGCCGGCAACTGCGGTCAGGTTGAGGATAACCACATCGTCCTGCACCAGATTAGTGCCCATAAAACGATCCTGAATAGCTACCGGAAACTTTTTGGTTTGGAGCTTTTCCCGGAATTTGCGGCAAATAGCTGCTTTGTCAAAATTTTTAACATTATGCACCTTGAACATCAAAGTTTTGGTCATGCTCAATTCCGGATCAGGCGTAATTACATCGGCTCCGGCAAGTACGGAAAAACTGGCGTCGCCGGTAGCATCCACAAAGTTTTTTGCCCCTAATTTGATCGCTGCCGAACCGCATTGCACGGTTACACTTTTTATCACTCTGCCGCAAGACTCAACTTGGGTCACAAGGGCATTGAAAAGCGTTTCCACCCCGGCATCGCGCAGCATATCCAGCATAACAAGCTGCATGATATTTTCATCAAAAACCGCATTGCCCCGCCAGACCAGACCATGGTGTTCTTCCAATTGTTGCAGTAATTCATCGGCAATGCCGCCCGCCCGTTTAGGCAGCGGCCAGCCGCTTAAAAATGCAGTAAGAGCGTAAACGGCAGTACCGCCAACCGAAGAAAGTTTATCCAGCAAAAGCACTTTGGCTCCGGCACGGCGGGCGGCAAGCGCCGCAGCAAAACCGCTGACCCCGGCACCGGCAACAATACAATCATACATCTTCATAGAAATCATTCAAAGTGGTTAAAAATTGCCGCCCTTAAAAAGGTACTTTGTTCCATTTATTTCGTATTGTTTTACCGTACCTGTTTCCACATGGCCATCGCACATCAGGACATTGGCAAGGCTGTTATGACGGAAATCCATTCCTTTGGAGTTAACAGCCGTCGCTTTCATCGGCCAGGAGCCGGAGTCAAACCGCACATACGAGTTGCCGCTTTTGAAGCTGTCGGCAAAAAATAATGATCTGGAAGCATCAAAGAGTGTAGAAAACTTTATACCGAACAATACTGAAGAGTGGCGGCCGGTAGGTTGTTCATCGTGAGCAGTATATAAATTCTGACCATAACTGAAAAATGTGTGCTGGTTGTTTTCCTGAATACGGTCGGCATCGCTGGGACAGGTGAAAATACTGTTGGCTTTGTTTTCATTCCACTCTTCATCTTTTGAAATATACCGGTGGATCACCCGGTAAAAGTTCAGATCTTGTATGGATGGCGGAAAGTGATCTTCCCAGTCGTTGCTGTACATCAGACAATATATACCGATCTGCCGGAGATTGGATGTGCATTTGCTGCTTCTGGCACTTTCCCGGGCACCAGAAAGTGCGGGCAAAAGCATCGCCGCTAAAATAGCGATGATGGCAATCACAACCAGCAGTTCAATCAAGGTAAAACATTTCTTCATAAAGTGTTCCTTTCCTCTCTTTGATTTAAACCGATTTTCAGTGAACCACGATACAAATAAACTTCTTGTGCGACTACCTTCCGGATCAGAAATCCCCGCCCAGAAAAAGGTAGGCGTTTCCGTTTGAGCCTTCATATTGTTTGAATGTCCCCGGTTCAACGTGACCGTCGCACATCAGAACATTGGCTGTATTGTTATGTCGGAAACTCAAACCGTAACCAACGGGTTTTGAGGTGTCAAAGGGGTATTTGCCGGAGTCCAAGCATACATACCCGTTTATATCTTTTTCTTTGGTCACAGCCGCTCCGTAACGCGAACTGTCGGCAAAGAACAGAGTTTTGGAAGCATCAACAAGGTCACTGAATTTGGTCATAAAACGCACCACGCTGGGGCGGTCTGCACGGAGAACATAACGGTCGCAGCAAGTGTAGGTATTTTCGCCATAACTGTATACAGCATTTTCTATTTTGCTGTCGCTGGAGCGTTCGGCATCACTTGGGCACATATATATAGTATTATGAGTGTTTTTATTCCATTTTATATCACCGGTTATATAGGGCTGCAATGCATTATAAAATTGCCGGGCATAAATGGAGGGCGGAAAAAATCCGTCGTGGTCATCGCTGTACATAAAACTGTAAACCCCGATCTGCCGCAGATTGCCGGTGCATTTACTGCCTTTCGCTGATTCCCGGGCACCAGAAAGGGCGGGCAGCAGCATCGCTGCTAAAATAGCAATAATAGCAATTACGACCAAAAGTTCGATCAGCGTAAATCTCTTTTTCATAAAATTGCCTTTCTTGAGTAAACTATTGTCAACCAACAATAAGTTACAACAAATCAGCCCCGGCAGCAATGCACTTTACGCAAAAGTATTTATACAATTATGCTATTTGTCAAATTTTTGCGATATTACCCGGCAAGGGAGGTGTTGGGTGGAATTCCTGTTATGCCAGCATAAAAGATATGGAGCGATAACGCAAAAATTTCTTTCGTTTGAAATATCTTTTTTGCCTGGAACAAAGCAGATGAACTGACAATGATTCTTTATCATGCTGAACAGCATTTTTTTTTGATATATTGGCTTTTTCTTAATACCTTAAAAATTTGCGGCGGACGATTTTTGTGTTATTTTAATGCAGTCTTGTTTGATATTTTTTGTGGAAAGATCTCAACGAAAGAGTGGATTTTATGAAAATTACCGCAGTCAAAACTTATCTTTGCAACTGTTTCCGTACCAACTGGGTCTTTGTCAAGATCGAAACCGACTCCGATTACTACGGCTGGGGCGAAGCAACTTTGGAATACAAAGAAAACACCGTTGCCGCCGCCATCCATGAATTGGAGTATTATCTGATCGGCGCCGACCCCATGAATATTGAAAAGTTCCGCCACGACTGCTACCGCGATGCCTACTGGCGGGGCGGCCCCGTTCTGATGAGTGCCCTTGCCGGGGTGGAAATGGCTTTGTGGGATATCAAAGGTAAATTTTTCAATGTTCCCGTATACCAGCTGCTGGGTGGCAAAGTGCGGGAAAGTGTGCCCATTTATGTCAACGGCTGGTTTGCTCCGGCCAAGACTCCCGATGAGTTTGCCGAAAAAGCTCTGGAAGTACGCAACAAGCGTTTTTCCGGCTGCAAGTGGGATCCTTTCGGCAAGGCGTGGCTGCGTTTGAGTAAAAAGGAGCTGGCGTCTTCCATGGAGTGCATCCGTAAAGTTGCCGAGGTGGTGGGCGATGATGTAAATTTGTTGATCGAAGGTCATGGCAGATTCGATATACCCACTGCCGTAAAGATCGGTCAGGCGTTGGAAGAATTCGACATCTTCTGGTTTGAAGAACCCATTCCGCCGGATGATCTTGCCGGCTTGCGGGAAGTCAAAGAGCGGGTGAATGTACCCCTTGCCGCCGGGGAACGGCTCTACAACCGTTACGAATACCGCCAGTGTTTTGAGCTTAACTGCACTGATTACATCCAGCCGGATATCTCCCACGCCGGAGGTATATTGGAAATGCGTTTCCTGGGCGCCGAAGCCGAAGCCCGGCATATCGGTTTCTGCCCTCACAACCCCTCCGGCCCGGTCGCCAATGCCGCCAGTTTGCAGCTGGCAGCGTGCATCCCCAACTTTGTGGTACTGGAAATGATGATGACCGATGTACCCTGGCGTTCAGAGGTTTGCGATGAAGATCTGTTGGTGCTTGCCAATGGCGAAATGCAGATACCCGACCGCCCCGGGCTGGGCATCGATCTTAACGAAGCTGAACTCGTCAAGCACCCCTTTGAACCCATCCAGCTGCGGCACTACCGGGGCGATCTGACCAACATCCGCCCGGTGGATGCTGTTGAATATTACGCTATGGAGAAGTAAGGTTATGAAGCGTTTTCAGGATAAAGTGGTGCTGGTCACCGGCGGCAGCCGCAATACCGGGCTGGATATTGTGGAAAAATTCTATCGGGAAGGGGCAACGGTGTATATGTGCGGCTCCAGCGAAGACTCCACAACAAAAGGGGCGGCGATTTTAGCTGAAAGGAGCTGTACGGGAGTGCATAGTATACCCTGCAATGTGGCTGATTTGGAGCAAGTCAAGCACCTTTTTGATGTTATTGAAAAAGAAGCCGGGCGTTTGGATATATTGGTCAATAATGCCGCCCATCAGGGTATTGGCAAACCCTTTATTGAAATGGCTCCGGAGTATGTGATGGAAGTTCTGGGCGTAAATGTCCGGGGCGGTTTTCAAGTTACCCAGCAGGCGGTCAACCGTTTTTTTCTGAAACAGCCTGACCGGGGCGTGGTGGTCTTTTTATCTTCCAACACCGCCCAACGCGCCATTCGCAACCGGACGGCTTATTGTGCCAGCAAAGGTGCTATCAATTCCATGGTGCGGTCGCTGGCGCTTGACCTTGCCCCGCTGGGTATAAGAGTAAATGCCTGTGCCCCCGGCTATATTTACACCGAACGCTGGGATGCCTTGCCCGAAGAAGTCAAGACCCGCCGCCGGATGAATTGCCCCTTGCGTAAAGAGGCAAGCGGCAAGGATATAGCCAATGTAGTGGCTTTTCTGGCAAGCAGCGAAAGCTCCAACATGACTGGCGAGATCATCACCTGCGATGCCGGTTGCTCCTGCCAGCACATGCCGGAGGATGTGGATTTTTAATGAATAATACGCCAATAAATATAACCTGGCTGGGGCAGGGCGGTTTTTTGCTGGAGTGCAACAATTTCCGGCTGCTGATCGACCCTTATATAAGTGATTGCATACAAAAGCTGGAAGGCTTCCGCCGGTTGCACCCCTTTCCGCTGCCGTTGGCGGAGTTGAAAGTTGATTTGCTTTTGACCACCCACGATCACCTTGATCACTTTGACCCGGAGGGTGTTTCGCTTGTTCGGGCGATGTACCCGGAGTGCCGTTACGCCGGGCCGGAGCGGGCGTATAAGCATTTTCTGGAACTGGGGATACCGGAAGATATGGTCATTGAGATAACTCACGGTAAGGAATACAGTTTCGGGCCATTCAAAGTTACCCCCATACCGGCACTGCACAGCGACCCCACAGCCTGCGGTTACTGCATTGAAGGTGAAAACAGAAAAATCGTGCTTACCGGCGATACCCGCTACGATGAAAGTCTGCTGGTACCTGTTATCAAAAATGCCGATTTGCTGCTGATTTGCATAAATGGCAAATTGAATAATATGAATTCCAATGAAGCGTTGCGTTATGTGCAGCAAAGCACCCCGAAAACCGCCTTGCCCATGCACATCGGGCTTTTTGCTGAA
>JAZMZK010000071.1:0-45773 GCA_045585955.1 Victivallaceae bacterium | reverse complement strand
ATCATTTTCTACTCCAAGCAGAAGATATCCCGGTTGTTTCCGTCCCGGCAAGTCGTTGGCAAAAGCACTGATAGCCTGTCCCATTTTTTCAGCCTTATCAAAAGCTCTGGAACGTTCGACTGTTTCAGATTCAAGATCTGTTAATAATTTTTTCAGTTCAGCTTCTGTCAACATTCTTTACCTCTATTTTTATTCATCTGTAACTTCGATGGTAATATATCACAGCAAGTGGCTTTTTTCAATCAAATTGCAATATTTGTCTGAATTCTTATTTTTACTATAAATCCATTCCCCTTGACAGGATGTAACGATAACACGGGGCGTTACATTAATTGAATACTCTTCGCCGCTTTTGAACGCTTTTTGCGTGGAAGATGCTGTAAATCAACGAAAAATGCCTTGAATCGTTAGGGGTATTGCGTTTCTGCAATGGCTCTGGCGATAGATTCTGTATCCAGCTGCAAGCTCTCGCGTAATTTATTTACTGCTCCGAAAGTTGGGGCTTGATCTGCTTTTATGCCGAATGAGTGCAATTTGTATGGCGTGGCAAGTTCGGCGGCACACCCGGCGGCGATGGCAGCAAAGCCGGTGGCAGTCACATGATCTTCCAGCGTAAATACTGGCACAGCTTGCAAATCTTTCTGCAACTCATTTCCGTCAAACGGTTTGAGAAATCTCACATTTACTACTTTGGCTGAAAGAGCGTATTTTTCTTGCAGTAAATCAGCTATTTCCAACGCCCGCACCGCTTCGGCACCCACGGCGTAGATCGCCAGATCGCTGCCCTGCCGCCAGACCGTTGAACCGGGTTTTTCTATGGCGGAAATGGGGGGAATGTCGGAGCGTAAATCACTGCCGCTGCTGCCCCGGGGGTAGCGGATCACCACCGGAGAATGGAGTTTTACAGCGTACTCCAGCATCGGGTAAACTTCGGCTTCGCAAGCCGGCTGCATGATTGTTAAGTTGTTCAAGCCCAAGAGAAAGCCCAGATCGTATATGCCATGATGCGTGGGGCCGTCTTCCACCAATCCCGCCCGGTCAAGGGCAAAGATCACCGGCAGATCCATTAAGCAAACATCGTGGAAAATGTTGTCCAGACTGCGCTGCATAAAAGTTGCGTAAATAGCACAAATCACCGTTTTGCCCGCCGCCGCCAAACCGGAAGAAAAACTTACCGCATGACCTTCCGCCATGCCCGCATCGTAAAAGCGGTCGGGGAATTTTTGGGCAAAATCACTTAACCCCACCCCGGAAGTCATGGCGGCGACCACAGCAGAAATATCCGGATCTTTTTCCGCCAAACGGCAAGCAGCTTTGCCGAAAGCCGCCGAAAAGCCGGGAGTAGATTTTTTTATGGGCTTGCCATTTGCCGCATCAAAAGCCCCCACGCCGTGAAAGCGTTCCGGAGCAGCTTCTGCCGGGGCGTAACCTTTGCCCTTTTGAGTGACTATATGGATTATCACCGGGCGATCGTCCCGCTTGACCGCTGCAAACGCCCGTTCCATATCATGTACGTTATGTCCGTTGATGGGTCCGAGATAGCGAATACCCAGTGATTCAAAGGGTTCGCTGGGGAGAAAGAGATGTTTTGCCGTATCTTCCACATTTTTGATAAAATTGGTGATGCTTTGGGATTTGGGCAGGAGATTTATCAGGGCTTTGGTGCTGTTTTTTATCCAGCGGTAGCGGAAACTTGTCATCATGCGGTTCAGCACTTTGGAGAGCGCCCCCACATTCTGCGAGATCGCCATTTTATTGTCGTTTAAGATAATGACCAGATTTCTGCCGTGGGCGCGCACCTGGTTCAACCCTTCCAGCGCCACACCGGAAGCGATGGCTCCATCACCGGCAACGGCAATAACTTTGCTGCGGTCATTGGGCTTTTGAGCAGCACACATGCCCAACGCTGCCGAGATCGCCACTCCGGCGTGTCCGGCACCGTATGAATCAAAAATATTTTCGTTGCGGACAGGGAATCCGCAGCAGCCATTGAATTCCCGTAATTTTTCAAACTCTTTCTGCCGCCCGGTCAGGAGTTTGTAAGAATAGCTCTGATGGCCAACATCCCAGATGATGCGTTCAGCTGGCAGATCAAAACTCCGCAGCAGCGCTATGGTCAGCTCCACCGTGCCCAGATTGGGTGCCAGATGACCGCCCTGCCGGGCAACTACCGAAACAATGCGCTCCCGCAGCTCAAGAGCCAGCTGTTCCAGCTCGTCGGCAGTTAAATTGCGTAAATCAGATGGTTTTGAAATTTTTTCAAGAATATTCATAATATGGTAATATAATCCAATTTGTTTGACATTGCCTGTTTGCGGTGTTATATTTTGCAAAAAAAAAGGAGTATGGTTATGGGTTGCGAAATCGAACGGAAGTTTTTAGTCGATTTAAATAAGTGGCAGAAGCCGGAAAAAGGTATCCAAATAATGCAAGGGTATCTCATCCGCACCGAAAAAATCTCGCTGCGGCTGCGGCTGGCAGATGATAAAGCCTTTCTGACCATCAAAGGTGCCTCAAAAGGTATAGCCCGCAGCGAGTTCGAGTACGAGATCCCTCCGGAAGATCTGGATACCATGTTTTCCGAATTCGGCAGCGGCAGATTTATCCGCAAGACCCGCTATCTGGAAAAAGTTGGCTCTCACACCTGGGAGATAGATATTTTTGAAGGTGATAACGCCGGGCTTGCCGTAGCTGAAATCGAACTTTCCAGCACCGATGAAGAGTTTGCAATGCCCCCTTGGGTATTGCAGGAAGTTTCCGGCGACAAGCGTTACCGCAACGCTTATTTAGTGGAAAATCCCTGGCACACCTGGCAAGAGGAATAAGCCGTTTGCTGAACAAGGTCAGGAGCTTATAAAGTAAAAAAGAACTTTATCTGGAAGCAGCCCTCCCCAAATACTGCAAGCGCCTTTGCGGTAAAAAATAATATAAAAAAATACCAGGTAAAATCTTGACATTTTTAAATTAAAGTATACATTATTCATGTGTTTTTGTCATGTTGTTTTCAAAAAAATGGTTGACTGATGTCAGATATAGATAAGACTATCGTAATGGATGCTTCGGGGGTTCGTCCTGATTGCGAGTTATGTCCTGTTTGCAATACCCCGCTTGAATCGGATGCCGGGCAGGCTGATATGCTGCGCTGTCCGACTTGCCGTTTTGTAAAAAAACAGAAGATCGTTATTGCCCCCGGCAACACCATCGGCAATAAATACAGGGTGTTGAGCCATTTAAACAGTGGCGGGTGCGGAGATCTCTTTTTGTGCCACCCGCTGGATAATGTGGGTATACGCTATGTACTTAAAGTTCTGCGTAATGCCGATATGACCAACCGTAAACGCTTCCGCCGGGAAGCCAATCTGCTTGCCAACATAACCGGCGAAGAACGCATTGCCAAAGTTATTGATTACTGGGAAACCGATGAAGATGCGTTTATCATTATGGAGTACATCAACGGCAAAAATCTCAAACAGCTTAAAGATGAGTTCGTTTTTGATGAACATGCTACTTTGCAGATAGCCTATGAAACTGCTGTGGCATTGCAGTATATCTGGGATAATTTTTCGGTGATCCACCGGGATATCAAGCCCGAAAACATTATGCTCAACGAAGATTATCACTTGAAACTGCTGGATTTCGGCCTCTCCAAACAGTGTGATGACGAAGATACCAATATCACCATGGCCCGTTCCGGATTGGGAACGCCGGGGTATATGAGTCCGGAACAATATTCCGATGGCAAAAATGCTGATTTCCGCAGCGATATTTTTTCGCTGGGAGCGACCATGTTTTTTCTGCTGACCGGTCAAAAGCCGTTCAACGGTTCTACTCCGATGGAAGTGTACAACGATACATTGGCAAACTCTCCGCCGATGCTCAGCAGTTTCGGCGGAACCTGTTCGCAGAATTGTATAAATATAATCCGGAAGATGATGCAGCGTTATCCGGAAGACCGGTATTACTCTTACGACGAATTGATCGCAGATTTGGGAAGTTTGCTCCAGTAAGGTAAAAAAAGCAGTGTTGCCGGATGAGCAGTATACTTGCCGACTGAACAGTAAAAAATGATAATGTTTGCCCGGGCAACGGTAAACCGCCCAGTGGTATACCGGCAGACTCCAGCCCTGTCAAACAGATTTCAAGGCAAGCAAGCGTGTGATCCGGCGCAACCCGATACAAATATGATTTTCAGGCAAATGCCAATTGAATGACAAGTTCGCAGCTGCCCAAGGAGACAGGATGTTTTCAAAAGTATTAGATTGTCCGGTGTGTCAACACCGGTTTAATTTCGACCATGAGGGGGATAACTTTCCGGAACAAATATGCTGTCCGAATTGCCAGACGAGCAGTGTGTATTCTGAATTTTCAGCAATGACCTTTTGTCCGCAATGCCGCACCAAGCTGAAAATTCCGCTGGATATACTTTTTGACGATGACCTCTCCTGCCCCAGCTGCGGAGCATTGCTCAATAATCAGGAATCTTTTGAAGATACAGCGGCATCCACTATAACCAACAATGCCGCCGACCGCCGCCAGTTCTATAAGCGTATGCTCAAAGACGGTGATATTTTCGATAAATACCAGATCATCCGCCTGCTGGGCAAAGGCGGTATGGCGGAAGTCTATCTGGCAGAACATCTTCTGCTTAAACAGCTTTGTGCCGTAAAACTGATGCGATCCAATATGGGTACCGACAGCGATATGGCGGTAAAACGCTTTTTGCGGGAAGCCAAATTGTCGCATCAATTCGATCACCCAAATATCGTCAAAGTGTTTGATGTGGGCAGTGATTTCCAGACGGGGTATCTGTTTATAGCCATGGAGTATGTGGAAGGCAAGACCTTGCACGATCTTGCCAAAGAACAACCATTTACCGAAGAACAGCTTAACGCAGTATTGGTTTCCATGGCCAACGCTTTGAACGAGCTTATGGCAGTACGGGTGGTTCACCGGGATATAAAGCCTTCCAACATCATGCTGACCAACGACGGCGTTTACAAACTCATGGACTTGGGTATCGCCAAAAGCGAAAGCAACAGCCATATGGCAGGCGATATGACTCTTACTCTGGAGCAAAGCACTATCGGCACACCCAATTACGCATCGCCGGAGCAGTGCCGTTCAGCACACAATGTGGATTACCGCAGCGATATTTACAGTTTGGGAGCCACACTCTACCACCTTGCCAGCGGCAAACTGCCTTTTACCGGCACTACGGCAGTGGAAACCATCTTGAATGTAATGCAGACCGAAGCGATGCCGTTAAAAAGTTTCCGGCCGGATCTTTCGGATAAGATGATCGGACTCATTGAGCAGATGATGCGGAAAAATCCCGCTGAACGCCCCCAGCTGCCGGATGCACTTATAGCGGCGATCTACAGCAGCGAACCGGGTCCGGTAAAGGGTATATTGCACAAAATCGGCGGCGGGCTCAAAAATATGTTTGCCGGTAAAAAGCAGAGTGAGAACGACAAGCAGCCGGGCAGATGGAAGCTGATAAAAAGCATACTCCGCTGGACTGCGGCGGCAGCTTTGATCGTGGTTATCTTGATAAACTTCAAGCACATAAGTAATGTTTACAAAAAAGACCGCAATCTTCAAGAGTTTGTAAAAGGCAGTGATCCTGAAAAGCAACCGCCCCGAAATAGCGTTAAAAAGCAGGATTATTTTGCCAACAAACATCCGCTGATGACCTTTCCTGATGAATGTGGTGATTTGAGTAAAAAAATGTGGTTCAGAAAATCCCAATACATTTATCCTACCGTAAAATTCGCCTCCGACGATGAGTCTGCGCTGGAATTGGATTATGATTTTTCGGAGAGCAGGTATTCTGAACAACAGTTTGAGTCCCAGTTGTTGCAAGACGGTTTGGCTGACCTCTCGGATCAGGAATATATGAAACCTGTTGGCAACGAAAAGTATAAAGCCTACAGAAGATCAACGATCCCTCTGGGCATTACGGTTGAAGACTTCACGCTGTCGCTGGATTTTTGCACCAACGACAGCGGCGATACTCCGGTGTTCAATATCGGTTCAAAGCTTTCAGCAGCAGTTATAATGAACAGATTGGTAATATTCGTTTCCGGCAGCTACTATGCAAAGACTTCGTTTACTATTCCCAACAAAACCTGGGCAAACATTACGCTTATTTACGATCACAGCAAGCGTAAACTCACATTGCTTTCCGGCGACAGACTGCTGGGGTGTTATTTGCTTTCGTACGGCTTTTCGTGGAATAATTTGAGTTTGGGTTACAGCAGGCTGGCACGCATTCAAGTTGATGGTAAAGCCGGTAAATTTGACCGTATCAAGGTATATAATTGTGCAAGAGAATTGGTTCTGCCGGAAAATGATTCAGCTATTGAACGCAATCTTCCCGTAACCGGGTTCCGGCAGGAAGTGGCTGATTTCAAGGAACAAGTTGCAGCAAAACCTGTCAGCACTGCGGCAAATCAACCCGCTGCCCCGGCAACCGGGAAACCGGCGGAAACACCGCTTGCGGATCCCCGGCAGGAAGTGGCTGATTTCAAGGTACAACCGGAAAAATCCACCCCTCCGGTATCACCGCTGAATATCGGCAATATCCCGCAGGTGCCGGAGCTTGAAAATAATCGTACTGTCGCCAACCGGCTGGCGTGGTGCAAAAAACGCTTGAGTATTTTAGAAAAAGCTGAAAAATTCCCTTTCCGGCAGGAGATGCTCGACTTTGTGCAAAAACAGATTTCTGAACTGACCCAACAGCAGAAAATCGTTGAAACAGTCCGGGCAAAACTTTCTGAAACAAGCAGAATAAACTCCGATACATCCCAGTTCATCAACACAGCAAAAAAATATTTACAGGCAAAAAAAGCACACTCGTCAGATCGCTGGAAAACCGAGCAGGCTTTACGGGAGCAGCTGAATAAAGGTAAATTAAATGTAAATGCGGAATTTCAGGAGCCTTCAAACAATAAGTCAATTACTGTTGCCGATTTTATTTATACTCATAACATACTTCCCAAAAACGGACTCGCTGAATTTTTGCGGGAAAAATTTGCCGATGTCAATAAAATGAGTTCGCTTGACAAGTATTCCAATGCGAATGATATCTTCTTTTTCGGCAAGGAAGATATTGACAGCGGCGAACAGCCGCCGATAATCGGCAGTATGCTCAAGGATATCAGGTCGATATATTCTTATCCCGAAGCTGGAAACAATTATGCAGTTGAACTTGCCGGTAAAGCCCTGTTGCTGGCTCCCAAAATCAAAGATGCAAGGGATAGTCAGGGCAGGAACTTGATGCACTATGCCATTATGGCAGACGCTCCGGAGTTTGCCAAAAAACTGATTTTTGCCGGGTTTGATCAGTGGCATGAAAAAATCTCCGGAAACATTTCCTGCTGGCAATTTGCTTTACGCAGCGGCAGTGTAAAAATAGTCGAACTTTTCCGGCAAATCGGCATGAAAGATGATGCCGGAGCCCAAGAGCATTTGCAGTTCAAGTTGTGGCAGGCAGCTGCCAGCCGGAATTATGCGGAAGTGGAAAATTGCTTGAAAAATGGCGCAGACCCCTATATGCTCAACGGTAAACAGCTTAATTTACTGCAATATGCGTGCAGTAAGAATGATGCCGACTTGGTCAGACTTTTACTCAAACTTCAAGTCGACCCCAATAAGTTCAACAGATACGCCTCAAGCCTGTACAGCCCCACCCATCCGTTGGAAATAGCTTTGCTCGGCTGTAACGCTGAAATATTAAAACTTTTGTATGATGCCAAAGCCAGAGCCTTCTATCCGATTACCCAGAAAGTTTCATTGTTATTGAATATTTTCAACCGGAGAATGTATCCTGGAGCTGACAAACGGCTGGCGGAATATACACCGGAAAAAGTTATAGAGGTTTTTGATATATTATTGCAGGAAAAGGCTATTTCGCCAGCCATGTTAAGCCGGAATATAATGATGCGTATGCGAAGCACTTTCAGGATGCCCAAGAGTGAAAGAATAAAGCTTTGTGAATACGCTTTGAAAATCGCTCCTGAAAGAAGTCTGTCCGCGATATACGGTCATTATGTCACTCCGGATTTAGCCGGATTGGTCGAAAAATATTCAAACAAGTTCATCAGTCCCATTTCCCCGTCAGGTCCCCGTCACGCCCGGCGGCGCCACAGCTCCACAGATGGTCAGAGCAGGCAAAACAGCCAGAACAGTCAAAACAAGCAAACTGTTCCGGATTTTTCGATCCGCATTTCTGTCGGGATCGATCAAGAATTCAAGCTTAAGGTGCAGAATTCATATCTGGAGCTGAAGAGTGATAAGAGAAGTTTATCCAACTACAAAGAGTTGAAGAAGTTCCGGGGATTTTATTCCCAAACCCCTGAATGTCGTATCGTAATAAATAACCGGCGTCGGAAGTGGGATTTCCGCCATCCGTTCAAGTTTACAGAAAATACCGGTACCTGGTATATAACGGATGTAAAAATCCTCAGTTCTTCCCGGGAAGAAATAAGCATACACCCCCATCGCCGGAACAATATTGTACAAAGCCGAGATAATTTAGTTTGGGATTTTAATTCTCTGCAAATAACCGATGCAGGCCATGGAGCAGGCGCATACATTTTGGAAATACAGTTCTCGCAACGACTTCTCCCAACCGTACCCCCCGCCCATATCAGCAAGCACAAGCTCATCAGATAAAAAAACAAAATCCGGTGATTTGCCGGATGTTTCTGATTCCCTCCTCAAGCCCATATACCCGTTGAGGAGTTGTGGGGCAAAAAAGTAAACATGCCAAAGCAGCCATGCCAATATTTTTGAATTTTTCTCCTGCCCCACTCTTGAAAAATGCTTGAATACAAGGTATAATTATATGCAGTATAAATAAAAAAGTGGACAGGCTACTTCAAAAAAAAACAGGAGTTTATTATGACTAAAGAATATCCACACGGTGACCGCAGCTGGTGGCAGGCGGCACGCTTCGGCATGTTTATCCATTGGGGCGTTTACAGCGTTCCAGCCCGGGGCGAATGGATGCAGACCATTGAAAAGATCCCCACCGAAGAATACAAAGCCCGTTATGTTGATAACTTTGATCCCGATCGCTTTGAGCCTGAAAAATGGGCAAAGTGGGCAAAAGATGCGGGCATGAAATACATGGTTCTTACCGCCAAACACCACGATGGCTTTTGCATGTGGGACAGTTCGTACACTGAATACAAAGCCAAGCGTGACTATGTGCGTGAGATCCTTGATGCCTTCCGTGCCGAAGGTATCCGCACCGGGCTTTATTACTCGCTTCTGGACTGGAACCACCCCCAGTTCACCGTTGACGACAACCACCCGCTGCGTGATACTGTGCCATGGTCAGAATGGGACAAGCTCAACAAGACCCGCGATCAGCACCTCTATTGCGAATATATGCGCAATCAGGTAACCGAACTTTTGACCAACTACGGTCAGATCGATATAATGTGGTTCGACTTTACCTACAACCGTGCCACCGGCAAAAACGCCGAAGACTGGGAAACCGAAGAACTTCTTGCTCTGGTACGGAAACTTGCCCCCAACATCCTTATTGACGACCGTCTGGGTCTGCCCGGTTCCGGCGACTTCAAAAGCCCCGAACAGTATGTCCCCCGGGATGGTATGCGCGATGCCAACGGTAACGGCGATCTGGTGCCGTGGGAAGGCTGCCAGACCTTTTCCGGTCTGTGGGGTTACGCCCGGAATGAAACTACATGGAAGACCCCGCACCAGCTTATCACCATGCTGGTGGGCCATGTGGCACGGGGCGGCAATCTGCTCTTGAATGTGGGCCCCGATGCCCGGGGAAGATTCGACAAACGGGCGGTGCAAGCTCTTGAAGGTATTGCCGGGTGGATGGATGAACACTCTGACAGTATTTACAACTGTACCATTGCCCCTGCGGAGTACAAAGAGCCGGAAAACTGCATGTATACTTATAATCCCGAAAAGAAGCGGCTTTACTTGCACATTTTCAGTTACCCGGTAAAATTCATCTTCCTGCCGGGTCTGCATGGGAAAGTCAAGTTTGCCCGATTCCTGAACGATCACAGCGAAGTAAAGATGATGGCGCCCCCGGCAGCCCACGGCAATATGACGCCCTGTGCATCGGCAGACACCTTGATATTGCAGCTGCCGCCCACGGCACCCGATACAGTTGTACCCGTAATTGAATTGATCCTTAAATAACAACCCAAAAGGAGGATTTTTATGAGTAATCACTTAAAGGTTATTGGTGCATTACAGGGTAATGCACCCGCTTGCAAGCGGGGCTTCACTTTAATCGAACTCTTGGTCGTAATTGCCATCATCGCCATATTGGCGGCAATGCTTTTGCCCGCACTTTCTGCGGCCCGCAGCAGAGCCAGAGCCGCCCACTGTGCCTCCAACCTCAAACAGCTGGGCGTGGCAGCACACATGTATACAGCAGACAATCAGGATTACTGCGTACCTTATCACACCCCGGCCTATACCGGCAACGGAAAATGGGAAGATGGTTTCTGGACAGATGCCAGATTCTGGTATGTTCAGCTTGCTCCTTACGCCCAGGAACACATGGGGCAATTCAACGAAGCACAAAATGCCAGCAACAACAAACGCTCCGGCGCAGCCCGATTGACCATCTGCGAAGCTAATACCTATACAATGGATCAGGCAGTCAATTATGGCTGGCTCGACCGGGCTGGATATAATACCCAAGCCAGTAAAACCAAACATTGCTATCCAACTTCCCGCTTGAAATATCCTGAAATCAACGGTTATTGCAGTGATGCCTCCGGGGTGCGGCTGAACCGTATGGGCGGGGGAATCGTTTCGGCAACCGATGTACCCACTGCCGCCAATATGATAGCTTTCCCCCATGACGGAAGAACCAATATATTGTTTATCGCCGGGCATGTGGAAAGCAAATCCCGTCAGGAGCTTAACGGCAAAGGGCCTTATCATTCAGCACTACATAACGATATTTTTTATTATATCTACGATGGTATCAACTGATTGTGAAAGGCTGTTTTTATGTATAAAAAATTATTTACCACCTTTGCCTTGCTGACTGCCGGCGTGCTTTCTGCCAATCAGCTTGTCAGCGTGGGGTCTGCTGATAAAGCCCCGAAAATCGACGGCAAGCTCAACGATGCTTGCTATAAACAGACTCTGCCCATGGCGGGTTTTGTCAATGTCAAAAGTCTGGACTACGCCAAAGAACAGACCGAAGTGCGGTTTGTCCGGGATGAAAAATATCTTTATTGTGCAATCAAAGCGTTTCAGAAAAATGTTGCAGCTTTGCCCAAACTCACTCCCACCCAAAACAATACAAATCTTTGGAAATATGACTCAATAGAGATGTTTTTCCTGCGAGGCAACATGCTCCGGCAGTATATGTTCGACTACTCCGGCAGCAGCTGTGTGTTGGATGCCTACCAGAATGACCGCCACACATGGGATTCCACTCTTTTTGCAAGTAAAGTGAAGGTCGCTGCCGGTCGGGGCAAAAACTTCTGGGCATTGGAGCTTGCCATACCTCTTGCCGAACTGGGCAAAGGCGACATCAAGTTCAATATTGTCCGCAACCACAACCGCAAAGGTCACTCCAGCTGGGCTCGGCTGGAAGAGATAAACTGGCGGGCGACCGAAAAATACATCACCTTGCAGATGGTGGATAAAGTACCCGGCTTGAGTTTTGCCATTCTGCCCGAACTCAAGCTCAAAAGTCAGGTAAAAATGAGTGTAAAATCCGCCCAAGCCGTAAATGTCAAATTCGATGCGGCGGGCAGGATTTTCAACAAAAGCATTGCCGACGGCGTTGTGGAGTTCAAATACGATTTGCCTGCCGACAAAAAATCCACCAATCTGGTGATCACTTGTCCCCAAGGCAAAAAACTTTACGATTACACCTACGCCCAGCCCCGGGGCACGCTTTCCATCAAGCCGGGCAATCTTACCAATAACACCATCATCCTTGACCGGGGTTTGCAGTTGGAATCACGAATCATCTGGCAGAGCAAACACAATTTGCCCAATGCTTTACGCGGTCAGGGGCACCGGGTCAAAATCGACAACGAAATAGTTTTTGAACTCCCCGAAGGTATTACCTTGAATAAAGGCAAAAAAGTCGGCGAAAAAGTCGTTGACGGCAAAAAAGTTTATACATGGGTGCAGAAAGAACGCTATGCTCATAACGCCTCCGGCTGGATCAAGAGCTTTTTCACCACCACTTTGCCCGACAATGCCACCGGCTCGATCCGCTATCAATTACGCTGGAAAGATGGCGTGCAGCCCTGGGGCGAAGTCAACTACAAAGTCGTAACGGTCAAACCGGCTCCGCTGCCCAAAAAGTTTATCAGCAGTTTCTACAACTTCTGGCCCAGTTTGGCACAAGCCAAATCCCTTTCCCGCATCGGGGTCAACACCTTTGCCGTGCGCGGCTATGCCCAAAGTGACATTGACCGTTCGCTGGCATTGAATAAAGCCGGGTTCTATGTATCAAGAGCCGGCTACTTCTGGCCCAGCGGTGCCAAGCATGCCGGTAACCGCACCTACGACAAGTGGACAAGAGCCGAACGCAGTGCCCGTGCCAGAGATATTGGCGGATTCTACATACCCAATGGTGACAGTTTCCTCATTTCGCCAACCTACCGGGGCAAACAATATATTGATGCGATCAATATGGAAATAGAGTTCTGCAAAAAAGCCAATATCAACTATTTTCCTTTTGATATGGAAGGCTACATCCAGAGTGCCGGAGAAAAGGGCGATTTCAGCTTGCGGACTCTGGAACTCTTCAAAAAGCACTTTACCGCAAAATACCCCGATAAAAAATACATCGACCCCAAAGTTTTTGAGCGTGAACCCAAAAAATATCCCTTCTATCACACGGCGTGGGTGGAATTCAAGTGCGACCAGTGGGCGGATTTCTTTGCGGAAATGAAAAAGCGTTTTGCCGAAGGTTTGGGCAAAGATTGCAAAAGTTCGCCCCGTGATGGCGTATTCTTCAGTGAATGGAGCTTCCGACGCCCGTGGACCGAAGAGGGCCGCAACCAGTGCTTGCGTAACGGCAACTTCTTCAAAGTCTTTGATACCATTGAATTAGATATTTATACCTCCATGGATCGGGGTGTGCGGGAAACCCAGGAAAAACTGGACAACTTTGCAAAAACTTTCCCCGATGTAAAAGTCGATATCATTCTTACCCCCTGCCCTCACGCATTGGGCGGCTATCACTACGGCTCGGCAGCACCTTTGTATAAAGATGACTACAAATACGCCTGTATGGAAGCCTTTTCGTGGGGCATGAAAGGCATCATCGGCTGGCATTACGGCTTGGCGGATGTGGATACCATGCGTCAAACCTCCGAAGCAATGAACATCCTTGCCAAGATCGAAGATATCGTTATGCTGGGTACACCCTTCAAACTGACCACCAATTTGAAGAATATCAATGTAACTGATAACTTCTACGGCAAGCGTGCCACCTGGAAAAATCAGCCGCCAGTCTTCACCCGGGGCGTGGCGTATCAGGATAAAGCCATCATTAGTGTATCTGAATACCTCACCGGCAAAGCTATGCAAGTAACCGTAAATTACGCCCCCGGCAAAGCCGTTACCCTGAAAGATCTGGAAACCGATCAGGTGGTGGCAACCATGAAAGCCTCCGACAAGAGCTTTACCATCCAGTTGGAGCCGGAACGCCGCTGCAAACTTCTGTTAGTAGAACCTGTCAAATAATATAGGAGTAAAAAAATGAAAAAATTCTTCTTTTCCGCCGTCGCCGCAGTTGTACTTATAACTGCCAATGCCGAAACTTTCAATCTGGAAGGCCCCATGCCCATGCTCAAAAAAGAGTGGCGTGACGGCACCATGACCGGAAAAAATTCCTGTTCCGGCAAAATCAACGGCAAAGTTTATAAAGATGTATGGCACTTCTGGTGCGTGGAGTCGGGTGTAACGCCGGATACGGTGAAACTTGCACCCCTCAACGCCATTTCGCCCGACAGTTCCGGTGCCAAAACCTGGAAGAATTACATCCCCATTCTGGCATACAAAACCAAGCCCAACGGCGAGTTTCTTTTCCCGGCATTGCTCAATAACAGCATGAGCATCGTGCATACCAAGCTTACTTACGGCATGGCTTACGGAGTGAAAAACCCCTTCGACAGCGAAGTAACTTGCTACATCGAAGGCAGATTGTGGCACAGCGAAGAAGCAAAAATCTATGTTTGCAAGATGGATAAAGAAAATAAATTGAGTGTTATTGTGGAAGATAACAACCCCGACGCCGTGGAAAACATCATGCAGACCTACCGCAACGGCAGCAAATCCAACCGCCACTATATGAAATTGCAGGCCGAAGTCAAGCTGCAGCCCGGCGAATTTGTGGTGATTCTGGCGACCCGCCCGGATGTCAACGGCAAATATGTGGAGAAAAATGGTGCAGGTACTTTCCGCATAGACGGCTGGGGCAAAGCATGGAACCCCATAATTTCCTTTGAAAAGTAAATAACTTTTACCCGGGAGATATTGGGCAACAGTAAGCTCATTATCTCCCTTTTTTCCTGATAGATATAAAATGTCCCACGCTACAATGAAAAGGCTTGTTATTGCCATGACTACGATCGCTGCGGCGTTGACCGCTCAAGCTCAAATTGCTTATCCCCGGGAATTCAAAGTGTTTTTCTCGGATAAAATCACCACCAGTCACGCTGCAACTTTGCGGTACGAAGATGATTTGCTGGTTTTAGATGAAAAAACTCAAATCTCTGCCGTTGCCGCCAAACTTTCCGGCAATGTGCTTGACTTGCGGCAACTTGATCCAGATAAAAAGTATGAGTATGCCGCAGTCAGCACAGTCATTTACGCTGACACCCCCGGCAAGTTCCGTTTGGGTATGGGGGCAGACTGGTGGTTCGACTGCTACTGCAACGGTCAATATATGGGCGGCACCCCGGCGTCCGGCAACTTTTTCTGGCCGCCAACTGTCAGCAATTTTGTCTTTGTGTTGCCGCTCCGTGCCGGACGCAACGAGCTGACGATCTTCACCCGCAGCGGCAAAGGCGGCTGGTCGCTGGCCATCGGCGAACCGCCCGAAGATGCCGAGCCTTCTCCGGCTAAAGAATTACCGGTCAAGCCGGAAGTGTTGTACAAACCATATATCACCAACCCTACCCCGACTTCGGTATCCATAAGTTGTATTGTGCGTGGCAGACAGCCTTTGGAACTTGAGTACCGCAAAAAGGGCAGCAAAGTGTGGAAAAAACTCCAGCTCCTCCGGGGCGGTCAGCTGTTGGATGAAGGCCCGGTAATGCGGTTCGACCTTGAAAATCTCCAGCCCGATACGGTTTACGAATACAGAATACTCAAACGCATCGGCGAAGAGCTGCGGCAAGCCCAGGCGGGCAGCACCATGACTTTCAAAACATTCAGCGAAAAAGCCCATGATTTCTCTTTCTGGCTTATGGCGGATACCCATTGCGACAATTACAACAAACTCAAGATTGTAAAAAATCTGCTGGAAACCCGCAAAGATCTGCAAAAAGCTGATATGTTCATCCATCTGGGGGATTTTGCCAGCAATCACGACAATATAGAGTCATCCATTTTCAGCAGTTTTCTTCAAGCCATCCCCGCCCATCAGGCGATCGTGCCGCTGCGGGGCAACCATGAGTTTGACGGTGCCCAATCGGGCCGTTACCTCAAATATCTGGGGAGCAAAGAAAACAAGAGCTATCAAGCCTTCAAGCTGGGCAATATATTCTTTATAATTCTGGATACCGGGCATCATCTGCCCAAAGACTCCACCAACAGTTTTCAGCGGTACACCGGTCTGAACGAGCTGGATACCTTGCTTGCGGAACAAACCGCATGGCTGGAAAATGTGGTAAAGTGCGATGACTTCCGCAACGCCGACTACCGTCTGGTCTTCGGCCATGTGGCACCTCACAGCCAAGACGATGGATTCAACCACATGATCCCCCGCCTGCGCAAGATGACAGGTAAACTCTTCCGGGGCGATCCGGCAGCTTATCCGGTGGATCTCTGGTTTGCCGGGCACACTCATAAATATCAAGTCAGCCCAGTTGCCAAAAACTGGCAGTTCCCGGTAATGGTTTTGGGCGGCGGAGCCAAAAAATCGGTGGAAGGTGCAGCCGTGCTGGTCAAAGTAAAAAACAACAAAATTTATCTCGAAAGCATAGACAGCGACGGCAAAACCCGGGATAATTTTGTGCTTGAAAATAAATCTTTGCTGAAAAAATAAATTTTTCATTTGCATTTTGTTTTTGTTGAGTTATATTGATTTTATTATGAAAAACTCAACAGCTACAATTTTAATAAATGCAAGTTGGCGTTGGCGGGTCTGACCGCCGGAACGCAGAGTTTTGTTGTGCCTTGTGGCGGTTTGCAGAAAATGTGCAAGCCGCTTTTTTTTGTGAACAGAAGCCTTCCGGAAAAATATTCCGGAGGGCTTTTTTGATGAAGTTGATAAGATAAATCGCAAATAATATATAAGGAAGAAGAAAATGCAATCTCACTATGGTATCTACGGCGGGCAGTACATTCCCGAAGCTTTGATGAGTGTACTCTCCGAGCTGGAAACAGCTTACCTCGAAGCCAAGGCCGATCCGGCGTTTCAGGCGGAATTGGACGATCTCTTGACCAACTACATCGGTCGCCAGTCGCCGCTCTACTATGCCAAACGCCTGACGGAGTTTTGCGGCGGAGCAAAAATCTATCTCAAGCGGGAAGACCTCAACCACACCGGCGCCCATAAAGTCAACAACACCATCGGTCAGGCGCTCCTTGCCAAACGCATGAACAAAACCAAGCTCATTGCCGAAACTGGTGCCGGGATGCACGGCGTGGCGACTGCCACTGTGGCGGCACTGCTGGGTTTGGAGTGCAAAGTCTTTATGGGGGCAGTGGATGTGGCACGGCAGGCTCCTAATGTAGACCGCATGAAAGTATTGGGTGCCGAAGTAATTGCCGTAGAATCCGGCAGTGCCACCTTGAAAGATGCCATGAACGAAGCCATCCGCTACTGGGCGGAACATGCCGACGATACATTTTACTGCATCGGCACCGTGGCAGGGCCCCACCCCTACCCGGCGATCGTCAAAGATTTTCAGTCAGTTATCGGCAAAGAAGCCCGCATGCAATGTCTGGAAAAAACCGGCAAGCTCCCCGATGAAGTGATCGCCTGTATTGGCGGCGGCAGCAACGCCATGGGGATTTTTGCGGGCTTCCTTGCTGATGAAAGCGTAAAACTTACCGGTGTGGAAGCCGGTGGTTCGGGTATAGCTTCCGGCAAACATGCTGCCAGCATCAACGGCGGCACGGTGGGGATCCTCCACGGCTGTAAAACTTATTTACTGCAGGAAATCACCGGGCAGATCACCGAAACCCACTCCGTTTCTGCGGGGCTGGACTACCCCGGTGTAGGCCCGGAACACAGCTATTTAGCTGACACCAAACGGGCAAATTACACAGTAATCAACGACGACGAAGCCATCAACGCCTTTGATACACTTTCCCGTTTGGAAGGGATCATTCCGGCGTTGGAATCCAGTCACGCAGTTGCTCAAGCCATCAAAACCGCCCCCGCTTACGGCAAAGATAATATCATTATCGTAAACCTCTCCGGCCGGGGCGACAAGGATATGGAAAATGTCCAGAACTATAAGGAAAATCACCGATGAAACCCATGAAAAATATATTTTCCGGCAACAAAAAAGCCCTGATCGTATTTGACTGTGCCGGTTTTCCGGATATGCAAACTTCGGAAAAACGCATCAACGAAATCCTCTCTGCCGGAGCCGACATTGTGGAGCTGGGCATACCTTTCTCCGACCCCATGGCAGATGGAGCAGTTATTCAGGAAGCCTACCAGACGGCATTGCAGAACGGTGCGGATTTAAGCAAAATTATCGCCATGCTTAAAAATATCCGCAACACCTTCCCCGAAAAGGGTTTGATAATTTCCGGCTACTGCAACATCTTTTTGCAGTACGGCTACGAAAAACTCTTTGCGGAACTTGCGGCGTTGGATATTGATGCAATCCGCATACTTGATCTGCCTGCCGAAGAGTTTGCTGAAATCGCTCCTTATACTGAAAAGTACGGCGTAAATGTTGTTATCAGTGCCAGCACCACAACCAGCGACGACCGCTTGAACAAGCTCCTTGCCCTCCCCGGCAGCATAGTATACTGCGATAATGCGGCAACCGCAAGCCGGGTCAAAAAACTTACCGCTTTGCCGGTGGCAGTCAAAGCTTGCAGCAGCGTTGATGCCATGATCGTTGAAGAGGCAACAGTAAAGACTCCATTGGGCAAACTTGCCGATCTGGTGAAAGAAGCTGAAAGCAAGTTGTAAAAAACAGCTGAATAACTGTATAATTTACCGATAAAGAAAAATTTTTCTTGCAAGAAAGCCTTGTAAATTATACATTAAATAAGGTATATCAACCTTTTCCAAATAATTAAAGGAGAACAGAAAATGCTTAAAGTCGGTTATGCACAGGAAGTGATGACCCCGCCCACCGGTATTGATTTGGCCGGTTACTTCAATGTCCGCCTCAACGAAGGCATGTACGACGACTTGTTCGTCAAAGTCATTGCCATTGAAATCGACGGCAAACGCACCGGCTTGGTCACGCTGGAACTTTGCAGTATCGTCAAGCCCCTGTTTGAAGCCATCAAGGCCAAAGTCGATGCCGAATTCGGCGAAGGTTTGTACGAAAATCTCTTGATTTGCGCCACTCACACCCACACCGGTCCCCGCTTCAAAAATCAGGAAAAGCAGGATAACGAACTTATTCAGTATGCTTTTGATATGACCGTTGATGCCGTTGTCCGCGGCTTGAAGCGTGCCTTTATGAACCTGCTGCCCGCCGAATTTGAAGCAACCAAAGTTTACAACAACCCCTACGGTTTTGTCCGCCGCTACTGGATGAAGAGCGGCGATATCGTCACCAACCCCGGCTGGCGCAACCCCAACATCGACAAACCCGAATGTGACTTTGACCGCACCATCAATATTCTGGCAGTCAAACAGGGCGGCAGGATCGCTGCTTTGATCTGCAACATCGCCAACCACGGCGACACCATCGGCGGAAATCTGATCTCCGCTGACTGGTATGGCAGATTCACCCAGGAAGTCCAGCACGAACTCAAAACCAGCTTGCCGGTGATGATTCTGGACGATGCCTCCGGCGACATCAACCACTTTGACTTCCATCAGGATATCAAGCAGACCGGTTATCACGAAGCAGTCCGCGTGGGCCGCGGCTATGCCAGAATCGTGGTGGATGCTCTGGCAAACCTCAAACCCATTGCCGCCGATAAACTGGTTATCAAAAACACCAGCGTTACCATCCCCCACCGCCAGATCTCCGATGAAGAACTGGCAGCCGCCCAGCACACGCTGGATACCGTGCCGGATATCAAGAAGGAAGGCGACTTTGAAAGTCAGGATCTTGCCAACAAAGTTCCTGCCGCACTGCGTCACTTTGCCCAGCGGGTGCTGGATTGCCGTGCCAAGAGCACACCTTCCCACGATTGCCGCCTGACCAGCATCGAGATCGGCGATGCGCTGGCATTTGTGAGCTTGCCGGGTGAACCCTTCAACGGTATCTCCCGTGCCATCCGTGAAGCCAGCAAATTTGAATACACCTTTGTTGCCGAATTGGCACAGTCCGTTTCCGGCTATGTACCCATGAAAGAGTGCTTCGCCCGGGGCGGCTATGAAGTACAGCCCGGAGTAAACACCGTGGCTCCCGAAGCAGCAGATGCCATTATCGAAGCATCCATAAAAAATCTGTAAGCTGTTATAACAGTTTATAAAGAAGCGGCAGGACAAAAGTTCTGCCGCTTTTTTTATGGGTTATAACGGACTGCAACGGACATTTACGGACATTTACGGACATTTACGGACATTTACGGACATTTACGGACATTTACGGAAATGTCCGACCTGTCCGACCTGTCCGACCTGTCCGACCTGTCCGACCTGTCCGACAATTAGCCTGCAAGCCGCTCCGCTGGGTTTCGCTCGCAACAGCCGGAGAAACAGCTCAAGATTGTGGATGGATTGCAAAAAAGGCAAGTGCTGAAAGTTTTTGGCGGCTACCTGTAGGGTAACCGCCAAAAATTTACGGTGCTTGTACTTTTGCAAGCCGCCGCAAGATGAGCCGTTTCTCCGGCAGTTGCGAGCTATAAAAAAAGCCGGTTCATTTCTGAACCGGCTTTTGCTTGCTGAACCAAACTGCTCACTTTTCTTCGGCAGCTTTCTTTTCGGCTTCGGCTTTTTCGGCAGCGTCGATCGCTTCCAACGCAGCCTTGTCAGCCAGCGACATGTTGCCTTCCACCCGGCCGTCATCCAGCTCGTTGATGGTACGGGTTTCCAGGTCGATGAACATCCGACGCAGGTCGATCACGCCGCCGATGGCGAACCAGACCGCAGTCACCGCCGCCATAACGCCCGGCACGATCAGAATAGTGATCAGGAAGTACCAGCTCCACAGCTCGATAGTCCACGGAGTGATGGCGTTCCAGACCAATACCAGAATAAAGGTCAGACCGAAACGGTAGATAAAGCTGTAAACAAAGTAGCTCCATGCCACAAATTTATCGCCCTTGCTGTATTCAGGAGTAATACCAATGAGTTTATTGAAGATGTTTTTCCAAGTCCAGGCACTCTTGATTTCCCGCTGTTCATCCAAAGCGTATTTGCCGCGGTGCAGCATACGATCCAGATTGAACTTTTCTCTGCAAGTGGCAAAAGATACCACAATGTAGAGGATCAAGGTGACCATCATGGTGATAAAATACCACTCGTAGCTGTTGATGGGGCAGCGTTCCTGCACCACTTTGCTCCAGTCAATGAAGGGCAGCGGTTTGGAGATGACAGTCAAAGCATTGGTCACGCCCTCCAGCAAACCGGCATCACGCAGCCACGGGTAAACGATCCCCGCCCAGTTGCGCTGTACAAAGATACCGGCAATCCCCATAAACACCCCGGTCAGCAAGCTGGTCCAGGCACCGATGGTGGTACCGAACCGGCTGTAAAGCCCCAGAATAAGCATAGGTCCGCAACCGCCCAACCACATGGTACACATCAGAGAAACAAACAAGCTGATGTAGTCCAGCTGGGACATAAAGCTCGATCCGAGGAAGAAGAACACCCCGATACCGATCGCCACCCAGCGAACCATCCACATATGTTCACGGGGAGTAAGTTTTTTCTTACGCAAGGGCAGGATCACATCCTGACTTACGGTAATGGTAGCACTGAAGATACGGGTATCGTCAGTCGAGATCATCAAAAGCACGATCAGCAAACAGAACAACCCCATCATACCTTTGGGCAGCATATTCCGCAGAGTTACCGGCAGCATCAGCTGATAGTAGAGTGTACGGAATTTCTGATAAACCGGCATACCGGCATCGGTGCTTTCTTTGGTGATTTTACCGTCAACACCTTTGCTCAATTCATTGCGGGCGGTGTAAAGGTATTTGGTATCCACATCGTTGCCTTCAGCCAAAGGCGCTTCTTTACCGATAATGTGTTTCTGCACCGGCATAGCTTTGATACTGGCAACCACCTTGGCACGCATATCTTTATTTTCGATAACTTCGCTGGCGATCTTGTCAGCCAGTTCCAAACGGATCTTGTGAGCTTCATTGGCATGGTTGGCATGGTTGAGCATAACCAGCAGCGCCACAGCTACCAGCACATAGAAAATGCTGCCCAGAGCCTGACGCCAGGTACCCAGAAGCGTAGCCATTTTCTGTTCGTGGGGCGAACGGGCAGCCGTGGAGGAAGAACCGGCACCGATCCAGCTGGCACGCTGCAAAAGCTGGGTAACAAAAGGCAGGATCAACAAAGAGAACAAGTTGAAGTCCTTGAGTTTAGCTATATCCATAGCATCAATAAAGCTTTCGCCGGGGGCACGGTCAGCCATCACCGGGAGCATTTCGGTACTCCACGGGAACTTGACCAGCACGAAAATAGTGAACAATACCAGCATCGGGTAGCAGATAAAGCCTTGAATAGTATCGGTAATAATAATACTCATAGCTCCACCCATACAGATAATGCTGATCGCCATAAAAAGGCAGATTATCATGATCAAATGGAATGTAGAAATGGTAAAACCGAAAAGCTGGAACTGGTGGGGAAGATCCAAAAAGTAAATGAAGAAACGGGCAGCCAATGCCGGCATGATCATATTGGCAAGCATTTCAGAAATACTGCGCAGTGCCGCAGCAAAGATACGCAGTTTGCGGCTGTAACGCATTTCGATAAACTGACCGATACTCTGGGACTTGGTTTCGCGGAAACGGTAGGTCACATAACCGAACAACCCCAGCACCACCCCCACGGGCAGCAGGAACGCGGTCCAGAATGCGGTAGCAAAACCGGTTTTGTAGTGGATCTCCACATAGCTCAACAACCCGATAACCGACAAGCTCGAAGCCACATCCCCCACCGAGATAACATATCTGCCGCAGACTCGTCCTGCGGAGAGAAATGTAGTTACATCACGCAGATAACGGCGTGAGTACAAACCCATTCCCAACACAAAGAGTGTCGGGATGATAACGATCAACCAATCCCATACTGACATCATGTCTTACAAAATCCTTCCTTATGTGTTATTTACGACCTATTGCCATGATATAGTTCAAAGCAATAAAAACTTAAAGCATAATATAGCACAAAAACTGTTCTTTTGCAAGCACCAACAAAAAAAAGTTCCGGAAATATGCCCCCTGAAAGTCTGCACAAAAAAAGCCGGCTCTTTACAGAACCGGCATTCGTGATAACTTGCAAATTACTTACTGTTTTCGTCCTTGGCATTGGATTCTTTTTCCACAGCTTCCAATGCCGCTTTGTCCGCCAGCGACATATTGCCTTCCACCCGGCCGTCATCCAGCACATTGATAGTACGGGTTTCCAGATCCCGGAACATCTGCCGCAAGTCAATGACCCCGCCGATACCGAACCACACGGCTGTAACAGCAGCCATGGCACACGGCACGATCAGAATAGTGATAAGGAAGTACCAGCTCCACAGTTCGATCGTCCACGGAGTGATGGCGTTCCAGATAACAACCATCAGGAAGGTCAGACCGAAACGGTAGATAAAGCTGTAAACAAAGTAACTCCATGCCACAAATTTATCGGCTTTGGTGTATTCGGGGGTAATACCGATGAGCTTGCCGAAGACATTCTTCCAAGTCCACGCACTCTTGATTTCCCGCTTTTCATCCAAAGCATATTTACCGCGGTGCAGCATACGATCCAGATTGAAGGGTTCTTTACAGGTAAGAAATGATACAATAATGTAAAGCAGCAGCGTGGTCATCATGGTTACAAAATACCACTCATAGCTGTTGATGGGGCAGCGTTCCTGGGTAACAACACTCCAGTCAACATATGGAGCAAAGGGGCTGGAAAGAGCGGTCAAGGCCTTGGTAACACCCGCCAGCAAACCATTGTCCCGCAGCCAGGGGTAGATAATATCCGCCCAGTTGCGCTGCACGAACATGCCGCCAAGAGCCATAAACATACCGCTGAGCAAGCTTGTCCATGCCCCGCTGGTGGTACCGAACCGGCTGTAAAGCCCCAAAATAAGCATAGGCCCGCAACCGCCGCACCAAACGGAGATCATCAAGGTAACAAACAGCCCGATGTAGTCCAACTGCGCCATAAAGCTCGACCCGAGGAAGAAAAATACACCGACCCCGATGGATACCCAACGAACCATCCACATATGTTCACGCGGAGTGAGTTTTTTCTTACGCAGGGGCAGGATCACATCCTGACTTACTGTAATTGCCGAACTGAAAATACGAGTATCGTCTGTAGAGATCATCATCAGCAACACCAGAAGGCAGAAGAGTCCCATCATACCCGGAGGCAACAGATTACGCAAGGTTACCGGCAGCATCAGCTGATAGTAGAGAGTACGGAACTTCTGATAAACCGGCATACCGGCGTCGGTACTGCCTGTGGTAATCTTGCCGTCAAGACCTTTGGTCAATTCATTTTTGGCGGTGTTGAGGTAACGAGTATCAATATCTTTGCCTTCGCCCAGCGGAGCATCTTTGCCGATGATGTGTTTCTGCACCGGCATTGCTTTAAGACTGCCAAGAACTTTATCCCGCATAGCAGTATCGGAAATAACTTCTCCGGCGATCTTGTCAGAGAGTTCCAACCGGATCTTGTGTGCTTTATCGGAATGATTGGCGTGATTGAGCATGGTCAGCACAGTAACCGCAACCAGCACATAGAAAATCGTCCCCATAGCCTGACGCCAAGTACCCAACAAGCTCGCCATTTTCTGCTCATGCGGCGAACGGGCAGCTGTCGATGACGAACCGGCACCGATCCAGCTGGCACGCTGCAAAAGCTGACTTACAAAAGGCAATGCCAGCAGCGAGAATAAATTGAACATTTTGAGATTTGCAATATCATTCGGATTGATAAAGCTTTCCCCGGGCACACGGTCGGCCATCACCGGCAGCATTTCACTGCTCCACGGGAACTTGACCAGCACGAAAACAGTGAAAAGCACCAGCATCGGGTAAAGGATGAACCCCTGAATAGTATCGGTAATAATAATACTCATTGCCCCCCCCATACAGATAATACTGATCGCTAAAAAGAGGCAGAGCAGCATAATCAGGTGGAAGGTGGAGAAAGTCATACCGAGAAATTGGACTTGATGGGGAAAATCCAAAAAGTAGATAAAGAAACGGGCTGCCAATGCGGGCAGAATCATATTGGCAAGCATTTCGGAAATACTGCGCAGCGCCGCTGCAAAAATACGCAATTTACGGCTGTAACGCAATTCGATAAACTGACCGATACTCTGGGATTTGGTTTCCCGGAAGCGGTAAGTCACATACCCGAACAATCCCAGCACCACCCCGACCGGCAGCAGCAGCGATGTCCAGAACGCAGTAGCAAAACCGGTTTTGTAGTGTACTTCCACATAACGCATCAGACCGATGACCGACAAGCCCGATGCAACATCGCCCACTGAAATAACATATCTGCCGCAAACACGCCCGGCGGAGAGAAATGTAGTTACATCCCGCAAATACCGGCGAGAATACCACCCCATACCCAACACAAAAAGTGTCGGCACGATCACGATCAGCCAATCCCATACTGTCATCATCTCTTACAAAAACCTTCCCTGGTAAGTTATTTACAATTATTGCCATTATTTAACGCAATAAAAACTATGGTTGAGGAAGATAGCACTAAAAATACTGCAATGCAAATTTAAGGTAAGTTTTTTTACAAAAAAAAGCAGAATAAAACAGAATAAAAAAAGGCACAGACCTCTCTGCACCTGATTATTTAAAAAAAATACCTTGATTTATGTTCCGAAAGATACTCCGCTTGCTTCGGCACACTTTACCCACGGGTGATCGGCAGACAATTCTTTGCGTTTGCCCGCAACTTCTTCGATGGGCACCAGACTGATTTCGCCGTTGGCATAGGAGGTCATAAACCCGAACTCTTTGTTCAGCACGGCTTCTGCCGCCCGGACGCCCAATCTGGTCGCCAGCATCCGGTCAAAACAACTGGGAGTGCCGCCCCGCTGGAGGTAGCCTAAAATAGTTACTCTCGTTTCCAGTTTGGTAAGTTCTTCAAGTTTCTTTGCCAACTCAAAAATCCGCTCCGGCTTGTAGTCAGTAAGTTCGGCAAGTTCGTTTTTCAGTTCAGCTTTGCGTTTTTTATCATCGGTCTTCTCCAGAGCTTGCTGAAGTTTGGCGATTTTTTCTGCTGTTGCCACATCCACCGCCCCCTCGGCAACCGGCACGATACTGAAAAACTTGCCTTCTCTGGAACGGAGTTTCAATGCTTCGGCAACCTTTTCCAGACTGTAAGGTATTTCGGGGATCAATATAACATCTGCCCCGCCGGCGATGCCGCTGCCCAAAGTGAGCCAGCCGGTCTTATGCCCCATAACTTCCACGAGCATAATGCGTTTATGACTGCTGGCGGTGCTGTGCAGACTGTCAATGGCATCGGTCGCCACATTCAACGCAGTATCAAAGCCGATGGTGCCGTTGGAGCCGGAGAGGTCGTTATCAATAGTTTTGGGTATGGTAACAATGTTCAGACCGGCTTTTTTCAAAAGTAGAGCGCTTTTGTGGGTGCCGCCGCCGCCAATGCAAATCAGGGCAGCCAGCTGGTGTTTGTGGTAATTTTCCACAATAGCTTCGGTCATATCCACGATTTTTTTGCCTACGGGCATCTTGTTGGGCTTGTGGCGGCTGGTGCGCAAGATCGTGCCGCCCACAGTGAGGATACCGGAAAGCATTTCGTCATCCAGCTCCACAAAACGGTCGAAGGCTATGCCTTCAAAACCATCCTTAAAGCCGATGAGTTTGGCATTGGCACGGGCAAGGACTTTGCCCACGGCACGAATCGCCGCATTAAGCCCGGGACTGTCGCCGCCCGCCGTAAGGATACCAACACATTTTCGCATAAAAAATCACTTCTTTTTATTTTTGGCTTTATTTTTAGGCGGCTTATATTTGCCAACACACACACCTAAAGCTGTTGCCACATGACGGGTGGATTTGTATTTATCTTTTTTGGCATTTTTGGCATCGGAAGGTGCATTGACCAGCTTATTTTTTCCGCCCTTGCAAGTAACCAGAGTCGTGGAGCCGCCGCCATCCATATTTACAGCATTGTAAGCTCCCAAATACTGCATAAGCTGACCGCCTTCGTGACAGGTCATACCCAAACTCAACTCCGGCTGTCTGCCATCGACCACCCCGATATAGAGGGTTTTCTTATCCTTGCTCAAACCATAAAAAGTTCTGGGGTGCAAAGGTTTGTCCGGCTTCATAAGCTTGCCGTCAGTCAGGATGAAGCTGAATCCGGAAACCGCAGTTTTGATTCCTTTGGGATCATCGCCTTTTTTGAAAGTTATCAAATCAACCGAGCCATTATCCCGCACGATCAAAGAAGGTACGCCTTTGGCTTTTCTGCCATGCGGCGTAGCCAGAACTTCACCATTACTGACCAGCAACCCTACCCCGCTGGCAAAAAGATGATTTACCTTGGGATCGCCCCACGGGCCCCACGGCGAAGCATTCACTGCCAGCCGGATATTGTGCCCTTCTTTACGCTTGGCAGCCACAAAGTCCCAGACCCGCATCCGCTTGGTTTCGATTTTCCGGTCCTTGGGGTACGGCATGAATTTACCCCACTCGTCAGCCTTGCTGTTGACCACCAGATAGACTTTGGGGTTGCTCAAATCCACTTTTACAACATGTATGGAAAGTTTACGGGGTTTTTCCAGTTTTATTGACTTGAGTTTTATCCCCGGAGCCTCGCTTTTTGCATCCTGCCAATTATAAACACCTTTTAACGGCAACTCTGCCGCCATACAGCTTAAAACTGCAACTGCAAAAAGAAAAACTGCAAACCGCTTCATAAACTAATCTCCAACCTTAATAATAAGTTCTGCTTATTCCCAAAAGATCTTGCCGCAGAAATCACGGAGTCTTACTTCGCCCCGCAGCCGGTTTTCGCAGTCAACAGCCATAATGCTGTTCACCGGAGATTCCAGCAGCAATTTTATAAGTTTGGCAGCCGGCAAATCTTCATCGACCGCCATAAAATCACTGCTCATAAGTTCGGAAACCTGAATATTTTCCGCCTTGCCGATAACTTCTGCGTAGGGTTTCAGGTCATAGATCAACGATACATCGCCGCTTTCCAGCACGCCTTCAGGAATGTTGTATTTAAGAATATCTTTCAAAGTCAGAACCCCGGTAAGTTTGCCGTCATCGTCCAGCACCGGAATCAACTCCACGCGGCTTTCTCCGAATTTACGGAACGCAAACGCCAGGCTGTCGCTGGCTTGCAGCACCGGACCGATGCCGCTGGCAATATCGCCAACCTTCAAATAATCAGGCAGGCGCATCTGCACTACACCGAAAAACTTCACAACTTCGTCCACACTCTGCAAGTCGGCGACCTGACCGATCTTTTCCAAATCAGAAAACTCTCTGGCGAGCGCCGAAACCACATGCAAATGCAGCCCCGGATTATCTGCCGGCGAAAGCACCAGCACGATCACCCGCACATCTTCGCCATCTTCTTCTCCGCCGAAACGCACCGGATTTTTCACTGTTGCCAAAGCTACAACCAAACCATCCAAACCGGCAATACGGGCATGCGGCATCGCCAAACCGGGGGCGATAACTGTGGGGAACATAGCTTCTCTGGCAAAAACACCGGCTTTTACCGTTGCCAGATCCAAAGCCGGATTGTTGGCGACAGCCAAGGCTATAAGTTCGTTGATGATTTCCTCGCTGCTGGCAGCATTACTGCGACAGATGATCGCTGCGGCATCGACGAATTCCTGAAATTTGCTGTTCTTTTGGGAGTTGTTGACGCTGTCCATAGATTTCCTGTATTTTTAGGTTCAAAAAAGTTGTACGGTGCGAATATAATACACGCTTTTTAAATTCGCAAATAAAAAAAACGCAAAATAATGAAAAAAATCATCATTTTGCGTAATTTTTTACCAATACGGGGCTGCTTAAAAATCAGTATGCAGTTTTCCTTCCAGAAACTTGCATATATCTTCAAAGGCTTCAAGCTGCATTTTCCGCTTTAATTCATGGAAAAATCCGTGTTCAACCTTGGCATAAACTTTCCACTGGCTGGCAATGTTCATCGCCCGATGTTTCCGTGCGATTTCCAGCGTATGTTCTGATGGGAAAAGGTGTTCAAGTTCAGCTTCCATAAAAAAGATTTTCGGGTTATCTGCCCGGATAAAGTTTTCCATGGACAGCCGCTCGTAGGGTTCAGGATTTTCATCGAACTTTACCCCGGCAACACTTTGCATCTGATTCCAGAATGGCGGCATCATACCTTCCCAATGTTTGAAGTTATGGGGCGTAGCCTGAAAAAACGCCATTTCCGGGCGCACTTCCGGATATTTGAGTTTTTCCACCTTTTCGCCGCACTCACCGGGTCTGGCGCAGCAAAGCAGACTTGCCAGATGTGCCCCCGCCGAAGAGCCGTGCACAGCGATCCGGCAGGAGTGATTGCGTTTTTTGAGTATCTCCACAAAGCAATCAAATGATTCCCGGATATCGGCAAGCTGTTCAAAGCCGTTGACTGTCAGCCTATAATCGGTAGTGCAGGTTATATAACCAAGGCGACCGAAAGCCTCCATGATTTCATAGAAACCTGCCCGGGAGCCGGAGTGCCAGCCGCCGCCATGCACAAAAAAGATCGCCACATCTTTTACTTCCACGCCATCGGCAGGTTCAAAAACATCAAAAATCCGCCCTTTGACCAGCGGCTTATCCAAAAAGTAACTTTTAAACGGATACATTGTAAAAACTTCTTTCGCTAAAAAAATATTTGTGTGTTTTCAATATACCCTCTACCGCACTAAAAAGCAAGTAAATAGCTTCAAATATTTGGCAATGGATCAAATTCAAGGTATAGTATAACCTATAACAGACAACAAACACAGGAAAAATTTTTATTATGAAAAAAATAAATCTTACCGATGCTCCGGAATTTTTCCGGGGAGCCTGCAAACCTTTTGTCCGCATGAACCAACAGCTGTTGGATTTTTACAGCGTTACCGAAAATTGGAAGATCCGTGCCGCCTGTGCCTCCGGCATGACGATCGTGTTTGAAACGGATTCGGAAAATCTGCAAATTACTGTTGAATTCGGCGAACCGGCCCGGCAGGTATTTTCTACTGATGTGGAAGTTGCTGATATGATCACCACCTTTGACGGAGCCGGAACTCACACCATGAATTTGGCTCCCGGTAAAAAAGTCGTAACCATTTATTTGCCACATCTGGCTGTTTTGAATAAATTCGATGTCAAAGTCGATGACAATGCCCAGGTTCTCCCGGTTGCTGACAATCGCCCCAAACTCCTGATTTGCGGCGACAGTATCTTGCAGGGCATGACCTGTTCCAGCCCGGCGAAAGCCTCGGTGGTGATTGCCGCTAAAGAGCTGGATATGATCTTGCACAACACCTCTGTTGGCGGCGCCAAGATGGAATTTCCCACTGTGGAGGCTACCTTGGAATTCGGCGACAGTAAAGACGATGTTATAGTTGTGGGATTCGGCGCCAACGATGCCGCCCAGAAAGTGGATTTGGACTATTTCCGCAACTCCACGGCTAAAATCCTTGCCACTATGAGCAATTTCGCTGGAAAGGCCATCATCATCAGCCCGATACCGACCACGAATGAGTTTGAATCCCGCCGCCAGTTTTACAGCAACATCGTCCGGGAAGAAGCCGCCAAATACCCCAAAGTCAAACTCCTTGACGGCGACAAGTTCTACCCCGCCAACCGTGACGATTTGTATGTTGACGGCTTGCACCCCAACGATGAAGGCATGAAAATTTACGCAGCTGGTTTGATCCAAGCCGTTAAAGAGCTGTAAAGGAGCTATTTTTTACCAGACCAACGGTCAGTTACGCAGCTGGCCGTTGCCTTTTGCCACCCACTTGTAGGTGCAAAGTTCAGTGGGGCCCACAGGTCCCCGGGCGTGGAGCCGGTCAGTGGAAATGCCGACCACGGCACCCAACCCGTAATCGCCGCCGCCGGAAAGCCGGGTGGAGGCGTTGACCAGCACCGAAGCGGAATCCACATTGGCAATAAATTCGTCAGCCAACGCTTGCGAAGTTGTAATAATACCGTCGGTATGCCCGGAACCATGTTCGGCAATATGCTCCATGGCTTCTTTTATATTGTCAACAACGCGTACAGAAAGTATTCTTCCCAGATATTCAGTATCCCAATCATCTTCCGTTGCGGCAACACAGCCGGTGGTTCGGCGGCAAAGTTCTTCGCAGCCCCGGACTTCCACACTTTTTTCTTTAAGCGCATCCACGATTTTCTGCATCAACCCATCGGAAACCTTGCGGTCGATCAACAGCGTTTCCAAAGCGTTGCAGACTGCCACATTCTGGCACTTGGAGTTTACCACCAGATCAACTGCCATTTTTTCGTCGGCATCGCAAGCAATATACAAGTGGCAAATACCGTCGTAGTGTTTGAGCACCGGTATTCTGGTACCTTCGGCAATGGCTTTGATCAAACTTTTGCCGCCCCGGGGGATCACCAGATCTATATACTTATCCTGCTTGAGCAATTCAGCTACATCCGCCCGGTCGGTGCTGGCAACCAGCTGGATGGCATCTTCCGGCAATCCGGCTTCCCGGGCGGCGGAACGCATGGCTTCCGCCAGCACCAGATTGGTTCTTAAAGATTCCGAACCGCCTTTGAGGATCACAGCATTGCCGCTTTTCAGTGCTACGGCAGCGGCATCGGTCGTTACATTGGGTCGGGCTTCGTAAATCATGGCAAGTACGCCAATGGGCACTGCCACCCTTTGCACCAGCAAACCGCTGGGCATCGTGCGTTCTTCAAGGATTTCGCCTACCGGGTCGGGCAAGGCGGCGGCTTCGTTCAAGCGTTTGACCATATAATCAAAAACTTTTTCATCTACCGTAAGCCGTTTGCGGAAAGCTTCAGAAAGTCCCGCAGCATCGGCAAGATCAGCAGCGTTGGCTTTCAGCACTTCTTCCTTGCAGGCAATAAGTTTGCCCGCCATGCGGTTAAGCGCATCAGCCCGGCAGGCAGGGGAAAGGGTACGCAAAGTTTGAGCGGCAACTCTGGCACGGCGTGCCATATCTTCGATCACAGACATTGTAAAAACTCCATTGGGTTATCAGAACAAAACCATTTAATACAGCGGGTCGAGCATCCGCCAGTAGAATTGACTCTGGTATTCGGGAGCATACTTTTCCACCCCGATACGCAGCAGCATGAGCATAGCTTTGAAATCCAGCTCGCCCTGTTCAAACTCCCGGAAACTCCGCAGTAAAGCCGTGCGTTCATAATCGTCGGAACGCGCCATAAGCACACTCTGCAAGTGCCGCCAGACATTGTTGTGTTTGCTCTGTTCGGGTTCAGCATCCAGCACCACAGCAAGTTTCCGCTCGTAGGTGCCCCAATCGCCCCGGCGGGCAAATTTTTCCAATTCCGCCATTCTGCCGGGGGCGTGGCTCATGGCACAAAGTTTGAGATCCACATGAAAATCCGGCAGTATTTCCACACCTTCCGGATGCGATACCAACTCCCGGAAGCGGGTCATCAGCAAAAGTTTATCCAGAAACTTCTGACGGCCGAAACGCTCTTCCAGCTGTTTATCGCTGGCAATGGCAAGCTCCGGAAATGCCGCACTTACACACGCCGCAAAAAGTCCGGCTCCCGGTTCGGCACAACCTTTGACCGCCACCGGATAAAGTCCGCAGGAAGGAGAGTTGCTTTTCAAAACAAAGCCCGCCGGTTCCATAGAAGCGATCTCCACCATGCGTTTTTCCAGCCAGGAGCGCAAATAGCCGGTGCAATCTTTATTGCTGACCACACCACGCAGTTCGGGAGCTTGAGCATTAGAACAAAGTTTCATAGCCTCCCGGGGCAATCCCAGACCGGATTCAAATTCCGGGCAAACGCCCACCAGTTCAAATGCTCTGGCAAGATTATTGCACACATAATTCACAGGTTTGCTTTTGCCGTCATAACGCACTGCCTCGCCCAAAAGACAACTGCTGACAATCAGCCGGATAGGTTTCATAAGCCTCCTGAAAAGATGTTTATTTATTGAAAATTTGATATAATATAATATTTTTAATTGAAGTTGCAAGTCAAAAAGAGTTGTAAAAAGCATTTCTTGAGTTATATTTACTCAAAACAAATACTAAAAAAACAACAAAGTGGTATATTTATGAATAAAAAAGACCGGGTGATCTTTGAAAATATCGGCGGAAGTTTCCAGTTCCGGGCCTGCTGTGCGGCTGATTTGCACAAGATATTGAACCTTGACCCCACCGCCTGGGCGGCACTTTCCGTACCGGTTGCCAGCTTGAACGGCGATCCGGCGCTGTTCAAGGCTCTGGATGAAGACGGCAACGGCATGGTGCGGGTGGACGAAGTGAAATCTGCCATCAAATGGCTTGAATCGTTGCTTAAAGATATAAAAATACTTGATAAAGCCTGCGATACTTTGCCACTGGAAGCCTTGAACAGCGAAACGCCCGAAGGAGCAGTGTTGACCGATTTTGTCAATAAATATTCTGCCGAACTTTTGAGCGAAGATAAAATGCTCAACCTCAAAGGTATCCGCACCAAACTTGCGGCAGTCAGTGCCGGACCGCTGGCAGGCGATGGTATTCTCCGCAGCAAAGCAGTAACAGATGCAGCAGCGTTGGCGTTTTATAATGACCTGACAAAGCTCTTGAATACTCCGGACAACCTCACTTCTCCGGCGTTGGAAAAATTTGCCGTGGATGCCGCAAGTTTTATAGAGTGGGCACACACGGCTGAAAAACCGCTTTTCCGGGAAAAAGACCCGGTGGGTTATTACCCGGCATTCAAAGCTCTTGCCGGTAAAATCGACGAATATTTCCGCTTTTGCGAACTTATCAAGGTCGATCCGGCTCATGCGGCAAGATTTTCCCTCAACCCGGCGGCATTGCCGGAACTTGATTTGCAGGACAGTGCAAAAATCGACGCCATTTTAAGTGCCGCCCCTCTTGCCATGCCGTCGGCAGAAGCAGTATTGGATTTAGCGGGCAGTACCAACCCGTTCTATCAGGATAAAATCGAAGCATTTACCACTGCGTTTGAGCTTCAGAGCATTACGGCTGATGAGTGGAAAGAGTTGAAAACTGACTTTGCTCCTTATATAGACTACCTTGCCAAAGCTCAAGGCGACCTTGCCGGTCAGCTGGGCAAAGAAAAACTTGAGCAATACCTTGCGGGCAGCGAAATAGACTTTTTACGCAAACTTTTCAATGAAGATAAAGCTATCGGCAGCGTGGTCGACAACCTGAAAAAGCTGGAACGGCTGTTGTTGTATTGCCGGTATATGCTGGAATTTGTCAACAATTTTGTCAGCTTAAAAAATTTCTTTGACTGCGATCAAAGAAGCATGCTTCAGGCGGGCAGACTGATCATGGATGGCAAAAGCTACAATCTGGCGGTCTGGATCGACGATATACCCTCGCACAAAAAAATCGCTGCCCGTTCCAATATGTGTCTGCTCTATCTGGATGTTGTTTCCAGCGGCAAAGTGCCCATCAAACGCAAAGTTGCCGTGGCAATAACCGGCGGTTCGCTGGCAAGAATTTATGTGGGCAAACCGGCATTCTTTATTGATAACGACAACATTACCTACAACGGTAAAGTGATCGATCTGGTGGAAGGGCCAATCTCTTTCGGGCAAACGCTTTTTGCCCCGTTCCGGCGGCTTTCGGAAGCAGTCAGCGATAAAATCCAGAAGCTGACCGACTTTTCCAGCACCGAAAAACAGCTTGCCAAAGCCATCGAACAAGGCAAGATGCCCCCCGCTGCGCCGGCTCCTCCCCCCATACCGACTGCCCAGAAGTTTATGAACAACGGCTCCATGATGCTGCTCGCTGGCGGCTTGAGTTTAGCTGCTTTGGGTGCGGGGTTGAGTTTTGTACTTAAATCTATCACCAGTGCAATTACGGCGATTTCGGCGTTGCCGTTTTATGTGATCCTTATCTGGATAGTGGTTTTAATAAGTATATTCATGGTACCGACTGCTATTTTTGCTTTCCTCAAGCTGCGGAAACGCAACCTGACACTTTTTCTGGAAGCGGGAGGCTGGGCAATCAATTTGCATATGCGGCTCAATATGTATGTATCGGGCATTTTCACCCGCAGTACGGAATACCCTGAACATACTCAATTCAAGATTTGCAAAACTCCGAAAAAGCAGAGGACACTGCTCTTTGTGCTGCCGGTGATCATTATATTACTGACAGCCGGAGCGGCGCTCTGGTATTTAACAAAGTGTTGACTCAATCGGCCGGAGCTTTGAAGATATTGCCGGGAGAAAAAGAGCCGAATACCTGCTGTTCACTGGTACGGACTTGCTGCTCCCGGCGGGCACGGACTTCCCGCAAATAGGATTGCTCAACACTGTTGAGTTCCCCATCAATGATCCCCACACTGGTGGGTACGATTTCCCGGCTCCGGCGACGGGGCTGCCGCTTTTCCATTTTATGCCTGGTATTGGGAGATAATATCGCCTGACCGGGTTTGATCGCTGCTTGCTTATTTTTTTTCTCCGGCTTGGATTGCTTCTTTTTGGGAGTGCTTTTCTGTTGAGCCGAAGAGTTGTCATCAATATTCACATTAAGTTTTATCCGTGCGGGCTGTTCGCCGGGCAGTGGTTCAACCTCCGGCAATTCATCGGGGTTATAACGGCGGCAGCCGCCGGCAAAAACCATGCAGACCAACAGCAATACAATAAATCTGTCCATAAAAAAATCACCTCTATTAAATAAAAATTCGCTTTTTTTAAGATAACACAGCTTAAAAGATTTGTCAATTTTCAATATAGAGTGTAAATTCATTTATATTACTTTTTATAAGAAAAATCAAAGGAAAAGCTATGAAGTCCGTTTTTTTCAAAAATATTATTGCTGCCGGGGTTTGTGTATTGACCTTCTGCGGATGCGCCTGCAAAGTAAATGTATCAGAAGTTTTGCAGCAGCCGGTCAACAGCAAACTGCGCACCAGTTATCACCTGTGGTATACCGATGCGGGGAATATTTCTCCCTTGAACTACATGGAAGGCAAATTCATCCCGGCGGGTACCGAAATCGAACCAATTGAAGTCAAGCGGGGTACTTACGACATCTGGGGCAGTGTTTCAGTAGTGGATGGCTCTATAAAGTTCCGCACCATGCCCGACGGCAAAGAATATACTATTTTCTACGATCAGCATCTGACCATGATCCCCATTGAGAATTTTATCCGGCAGTTTATGACAATAGCTCCGGAAAGCGATATTTACAAAAATGTACCGCAAAACGAACTTGCAAAAGTAAAAGCCGGTAAGTTGGAAAAAAATATGCACCTCAACAGCGTACTTGTACTGCTGGGGCCGCCTGCCCAGAGCCGCACATCAAAACTGACCAACCAGAGCTGGCTCTACTGGAAAAATAAAGATACCGTCTTCCGTTTGATCTTCCGGGGAAACAAGATACGCCAGATCGGCTCGCTGGATAAATTGGACTTCTGAAGATGTGCAAAGCTCTCTTTACCGCTGCTGAATTAGCCCGGGCAGTCAACGGCAAATGGCTGGGCGCAGTTCCGGGAGGAACATGGCTCATCAATACCGACAGCCGTACCGTTCAAGCCGGAGAGTGCTTTATACCTATTGTGGGCGAACGCTTCAACGGTCACGATTTTCTGAAATCGCTGCCCGCCGGGGTCATTGCATTAAAAGCCCAAGGGTACTCTTCGCCCGGAAATCTGCCGGTGCTGGAAGTTGAAGATACTACCAAAGCCTATCAGGATATAGCACGCTATCACCGTTTGCGGATGAATGATTTGCAAGTTGCCGCCGTAACCGGCAGTGTCGGCAAGACCTCGGTCAAAGAGATGCTCCGGGCAATTTTTACCGAAGCAGTTGGTGCAGAAGCGGTGCTTTACACTTTGGGCAACACCAACAATCAAATCGGTGTACCGCAAAACCTTTTGCGGCTCAACGGAAAAATCCGCTATGCAGTAATCGAAATGGGCACCAACCACCACGGCGAGATCGCTCCTTTAAGCCACTGCGCCCTGCCCGATGGCGCAGTTATCAACACCATTGCCGCCTGCCATCTGGAAAATCTGGGGTCTTTGGAAGGAGTGGCAAAAGAGAAATCCGCAGTGTATTCCGGCATGAGCAGAGCGGATCACATTGCAGTTTATCCGGCAGAATGTGCCGGTAAAAGTGTTATAGAATCAGCGGCAAAAGAGTTCAGGAATGTGACTTTCGGCAACAGCAAAAATGCCGATGTTTCAGCCGAATACCTCTCCGGCTCGCTGAATGGTTCTGAAGTACGGCTCTTTTTCCGTAAAATCAATAAAAGCGTAACTTTTGCGTGGAGTCTTACCGGACGGCATCAGGCGGAAAATGCCGCCGCCGCCGCTGCGTTGGCATTTAATATGGGTATTGACATTGAAGTCATTGCCCGGGGGTTGAGCAACACCACCTTGCCGGGCAAACGGATGGATTCAGTTACATTGAACGGTACCACTTGGATAAATGATGCCTATAACGCCAATCCCCAGAGTATGAAAAGTTCTCTTGCCGGAATCGCCGAAAATTGCAGCAAAAACACCCCGCTGCTGCTGGTATTGGGCGATATGCTGGAGTTGGGCAGTGATGAAATAAGTTACCACCGGGAAGTGCTGGAGTTTGTCAGCCAAACTTTTGGTGAGCATGACTACCGCATATTTCTGTTGGGCAAACGCTTTGCCGAAGCGCTGAAAACCGGCAATATCCAGCTGAAAAATGCTGAATGTTTCAGCCAGTTGGCTGTGCTTGTTGATGCTTTGCAAAAAGTTCGCACGCCCGGCATGACGATTTTCCTCAAAAGCTCCAACAGTGTTGGCTTAAGCAAGGTGGAGCCATGCTGAAATATGCTTCCATACTGCGGGCGGTCAAAGATTTGATCGTTGACCGTGCCTTTGTCCGTCCCATGGGCGATGGAGCGGCTGCCGAAGCGGCGTTGGATTTGATCATGGAAACAGTCTGCGTGCTGGATTACGATAACGACTACCTGCCCGGTGCTGAATTTACCGGTGTATTCAATGATTCCCGCAAAGTTACAGAAAACAGCATTTTTGTTGCCATTGCCGGAGCCGCTGTTGACGGCAAAAAGTTTATTCCCCAAGCTCTGGATAAAGGAGCCAAAGTAATTATTACCGATAAAAATGTGGAAGATATGCTTGCTCCCGGCACGGTAAATTTAGTAGTCAGCAATACTTACCAGGTCTACGCCACGCTCTGCGAAGTTTTTGCCGGAAAGCCCGCAGAAAAAATGACCTCCTTTGCCATAACCGGTACCAACGGCAAAACCACGTCGGCGATGCTTATACGCCATTTGCTCAACAGTGTGGAAACGCCCTGCGGCATGATCTCCACAGTGGAGTATGATCTGGGCAAAGGCAATAAAATTGCTGCCGAACGCACCACGCCGGAAGCATCGGAGCTTTTCGGATGTATAAAAACAATGAGTGATAATGGCTTGAAAAATTTTGTCATGGAAGTATCAAGCCACGCATTGGCGCAAAGCCGGATCGGAGCTATGCGGTTTACAGCGGCGATTTTCACCAACCTTACCGGCGACCATCTGGATTATCATCACACAATGGAAGAGTACTTTCAAGCCAAAGTTTTGCTTTTTACTGAACACCTCAAATCCTCCGGCAAGGCAATAATCAATATAAATGACCCTTACGGAGAACGCTTGGCTGAACTTTTACCGGCAGATAAAGTGATAACTTTCGGCTGCGGCAAAGCTATTTATCAGATAGAAAATATCAATACCCAAAGCAGCGGCAGCAGTTTTGAGCTGGTGAAGGGCTCTGTCCGTCAGAAGTTTAATATAAATCTTTGCGGAATATACAATATATACAACACTGCCGGAGTTGTTATTGCTCTGGCGGAAAGCGGTGTGGTATCTTTAGCTGATTCAGCAAAAATTTTATCGGCAGAGAGCAATTTTGCCGTCCCCGGCAGATTGGAAAAAATCACGCTGCCAAATAATGTGAATGTATTTGTGGATTACGCTCATACCCCGGATGCGCTGAAAAATGTTCTGACCGCTTTAAGAGCGTTGCCGCACCAAAGATTGATAACCGTTTTCGGCTGCGGCGGCGACCGGGATAAGAGCAAACGCCCGCTCATGGGAGCGATCGCAGCAGAGTTGTCCGATCTGGTATATTTGACCAGCGACAACCCCCGCAGCGAAGACCCGCAAAAAATCATTGAAGAGATCCAAAGCGGCATCCCTGCCGACTCGTCCAAACATGCAATAATTTGCGACCGGGCCGCCGCCATTGCCGAAGCGTTAAAAAACGCCCTCCCCGGCGATACAGTGCTTATTGCCGGAAAAGGGCACGAAAATTATCAGGTCGTCAACGGGGTAAAACACCACTTTGACGACCGGGAACAAGTCGAATTATTCAAGAGGTAATCTCAAGAATCAGCAGTAATTGTTTTGCGGTCGCCCACGATCACCAGCATTACCGCCGCAAAAATCAGCACGATCCCCACAGTGCTGAAAACGGTCAATCTTTCGCCGTAGAGCAATATACCGATCAAAAGGCCGGTCACCGGCTCCAACACGCCAAGGATCGCTGTTGGAGTAGCTCCCACTTTATCAATACTTACAGCCATAAAAGCCAACGCTATGATCGTAGGAATAAATGCCACGCCCAGCAAATACCCCCACGCCGCCAGCTGACTTGGCACGATCAGCTCCATGCCGAACTTGACCAGCACAAAAAACATGGGCGTACCGAATACCACCGTATAAAAAGTAAGTTTCTCGCTTGGCATATTGTGCATGGCGGTTTTGCGCACCGCCACAATATAAACAGCGTAAGAAAGCGACGACCCCAGCGACAACAATACTCCTGCAAGCGTTATCGACCCGGCTTTGGGCGGTTTGCCTATACAGGTTATAAAAATCAATCCAACCAAAGCTAAAGCAATACTTGCTATGGTAGACCACGAAGTTTTTTCGCCGAAACAACAACTCATGATCACCGCTACCATCACCGGATAAACAAATAATATAGTCATGGCCAAGCCAATATCCATATAGTTGAACGAGCTGTACAAGCATAGTGACGACGCCACCATCAACGCTCCGCCCAGACAGGATGACCACGCTTCTTTGCGGTCGATCCCCAGCGGGATCCGCTTAATAAGCAGTATTGGCAGCAACATGACCGATGCCAGGAGAAAGCGGAAAAACAATACCATTACCGGCGTAAGTCCAGCTTTGTAAAGCGGCATAGCAAACAACGGATTCATGCCATACGCAGCAGCGGCAACTGCACCGCAGACAAGACCGATCGTACGAGGAGAAATTTTCATAATATCAAATATTCAAAAGGCGTTTAATATTCTTCCGGGCGATCTTTTCAAATACATCGTTTGAAATTTTTCCGGACTTCTTCAAATCAAGCAGAAACCCCGCCAGCGGCAAATCTTGCGTGGGGTAACATATATCGGTACCGAAACAAAGCCGATCCTGAAATTCGTTCAAAAAGTTAATAGCGTAATCCACATCCCTTGCCAAAGCATTGTAGCCGCTGCCAGCCGAAAGGTCGCCCCACAAATTCTTGTAACGGCGGAAAAGTTTAGGCACAGCCCCTTCTTCTTTGATGGGGTACTTGGGGTAACGCCCCCGGTCGTAAACCGTTTCCAAAGTTCCCATTTCGCTCCAGAACGCGGGACCGTGTCCCAGCAGAATAAGTTTCGGGAAACTGTTCAACACCATTTCCAGCTGGGGCAAACCGGGGTCATCCACCAAGCCGTAGTGGTAGTTTACATACACTGTATCGTCAAAGATCACCGGCAACCCTGCCGCTTCAAACTGCCGGAACAAGTTCCACACCCGGGGATCCCGGAAATACATATTGGGCATAAACTCCCCCACGCCCAGAAAACCACGCTCTTTGAACCAGTTGATCCACGGCGAAAAGTCCGTGAATTCAGAGTTTTGGATTCCCCGTGGATCTATGTTGAAAAAGGGTATGAACCGCTCCGGGTACCGCTTGCAGATTTCAGCGATCTCGGCATTGGATTGGGGTATATAGGTTTCCGGCCCGATCAGCGGCAGCAGAATACCTTTTTCAATATCCAACTCGTCATAGCGTTTCAAAACTTCATCCACCGTGCAGAACTGGGTTACGCCATCCTGCGGCGGGTAATCGAATAAATAAGCGTGAGCATGTACATCTATAAACATATAAAAATCCCTTTTTTAAGATTGACTATTCTACTAAAAGCGGCAAAACTATATAAATATCCGTACCTTTGCCAAGTTCGCTTTTTACCCCGATGGAACCGCGATGATTCTTTACCGTACCGTAAGCCATTGCCATACCCATTCCGGTACCTTTCCCCACGGGTTTGGTGGTAAAAAACGGTTCAAACATCCGCTTGATCGTATTATCATCCATACCGCAGCCATTATCTTTGATCGTCAGGAGGATAACGCTTTTATCTTCTTTCATAGCCTCGGGGAGGAGCGCTTCTTTGGGCAGTTCTGAAGCAGGTATTTCAAAAGCTGACAAATCCAGCTGCAACACCCGGTCTTTCATCAGGAACAGGGCGTCACGGGCATTGATCAGCAAATTAAGTATCACCTGCTGCAACTGTATTTGGTCGCCTCGTATCAGCAGCGGTCTGGCAGCAGTTTGCACATTAAATTCTATATCCGTGCAGCCGGGCATAAAAAGTTCAGCAGTCCGGCGCACCAACACCCGCAAATCAAAATCGCTTTCGCGGTATTTGCCTTTACGGGCAAAACCAAGCAGCTGACTGGTCAAACCGCCGGAGTGTTCGGCAATTTCGATGATCTTGCTCAAATGCCGCCGGGTTTTATCATCAAGATCCTTTTTCATACCGATCAAATCGGCATGCCCCAATATAGCGTGAATATTGTTGTTGAAATCATGCGCTACGCCGCCAGCCAGCTGCCCCAGCGCCTCCAACCGCTGGGAGTGGGCAAGTTCATCATTCAAACGCTGTTTTTCAGCTTCCAGCGAGCGTTCTTCTGTAAGGTCACGCCCCATAACGATAAAAGCCGGAACTCCACCCAGCAAAAGCGAGGTAACGGTCAAAGCCAGATAGCGCAAACTCTCCGGAGCGTTTTTCTCCCGCTTGGAAATTTCCACATAAAACTGCCCGGAACTGCTTTTTTTTCCGCTTGCCAGCAGTATTGCATCGTTGAATTGTTCAACATCCTCTTCATTCAGAAAATCCGCAAACATTTTCCCGGCAAGGTTATTGCTGGCAAACATTTTTTCGGCGGCCCGGTTGGAGTCAAGGATAACGCCTTTGCGGTCAACGACTACGATCATCTCGGATGCACTTTCCAGAATGACCCGGTACCGGTCTTCCCATTCCAGCAGATTTGCCTCTAAAAGTTTTGATCTGCCGTAGCTGCCGAGAAAGGCAAAAAATATTTCCAGTGCGCCGACTTTACGGGCTTCGCCCTCTTTCCCGAGCTTGGTTATGTAAAAAGTCAAAAGTATTGCCAGGTAGATTCCGGCGGCAATGCGTATCCCCGTTGCCGCCAGAAAGCTTGAACTGTCAAAGAAATTTCCGCCGGAAATAAGCTGGCAGATAAACGAATCGATCAAGAGTGCAATGCTCAAAGCTCCGGCGCAGCAGAGGAACAGATTTTTGCCGGTATTGCGCAATCTTGAAAAAGTAACCGGTATAATAAACAGCGCCGCCAGCTGGCCGCATATCACCGCCGGCATCATACTTCTGGAACGCTCCAGCAAAAAGTCGAAAGCTTCCAGCGGCAGATTCCCGGTAACCGAATATGTTACCCAGCGCATTTGCAGCCGGGTCAAATCTCCCAGATAAAAGAAAATCCCCATAACAACCAGCGCCCCGATTATCAGCCGCTGTACCGGCAGCACTCCGTCAGAAACATAGACCATCAGCATAGCCGCCATAAACGGTACGAACACCACCACCGGAGCTATCTGAAAAGCGAGTTCCTCCAATCCGCTGAATTGCAGATCGGCACCGCCGAGCAATATACCGAAAACCCATATTGCCCCCATAACAATAACAAAAGAACTTTCGCCTATACTCTTTTTCTGATTAAACAAAAGCAGCAATACCGCAAAAACAAAAGTCAGCTCCAGAAAAATCAGAGCCAAAGTATTGATTATTTCCATAGATCAGTTAAAAATCCTTCCCATCCAGCAGTCCCGCCATTGAGTTAAGCTGCCCCGGGGCCCTGTTTGAATTTGCCCCGGATAAACTGCGCCCGGAAGGACTTTTCTTCGGCATCGTTCAAACTGCGCCCTGCCAAATGCTGCAAATGACCTGAACATACACTGATAAAAAGTTCATTGATATTGGCTATATCCAGCGTGCTGAACATTTTCATATCCACGCCGAGCCGCACCAGCGAAAGCGCTTTGAACGCCTCTTTTGCCGAAATCATGTAGCCATATTTGAGTATGCCGTAACTTCTGCCAACGGCATCCAGCAGTTCAGAACGGCGGTGCTCCAGCAGTTTCAAGCGCATGGATTCTTCCTGTTCAATGATCTGATCTATTACCCGTTGCAGATGCTCAATGATCTCTGCCTCGCTTTCGCCGAGGGTGCTTTGGTTGGATATTTGATAAAAGTGCCCCAGATCTTCGGAGCCGTCGCCGAACATACCGCGGATGGCAAACCCCAGCTTGGCGAGGCCGTTTTCCAGAATTTTGATATCGCCATCCATAGCGAGCGCCGGCAGATGCAGCATTACCGAAGCCTTCATGCCGGTTCCCAGATTAGTCGGCGATGCGGTCAGATAGCCCAGCACAGCATCGTATGCTATATCGAGCTGACTGCTCAATTTATCGTCGAGTTCGCTGACCTGCCGGAAACAGCTGTCCAGCTGCAAACCGGGCATTAACGCCTGCAAACGCAGATGATCTTCTTCGTTGACCATTATTGAACAAGCGCGGTCATGGGCGATATGCAAAGCCTGTTCAAAACCGCCGTTCAGGAGTTCTCTGCTGGCAAGATGGCGTTCGAGCAAAACGGCTTTTTCCATATCTTCGAGCTGTTTAGCCTCAATGCTCCAATACTTTTTGCCTAATGCGCCGGAGCGTTTTACCGCCATAGCGGTCAATTCTGCGACTTCGGCAGCGGTATTTTTTTCGGCAGCAGTCGGGAATGCAAAATTCCGGATATTTCTGGCGAGCCGGATGCGTGAACTTATTGCGACGGGAGCGCCGGGGGCGTTTTCGTCGAGGAAATGCACTTTTTCGGCAAGCAATTCATCAATAAAGTTACTCATTTGCCTTGCCTTCCTGCTCATTATCAGCATTTACGCACTGTTGTTTGAGTTCATTTATACGGTCACGCAAAACGGCAGCTTCTTCGTAATCTTCCACATCGACAGCTTTCTGAAGTTTTTTCTGCAAATTGGCAAGTTCCCGATGCAGCAGACAAAGTTCCTGCCCTTTTCCGACGGGTTGTTTGCCGACATGCGAACTGCCGCGATGTATATTTTTGATCACCTCGTTCAGCAGCGGAGCAAAGACTTTGTAACAGTTTTCGCACCCGATCATGCCGGAAGTGTTCAAACGCTGTTCATCCCATGAGCAAACCGGACAGACGAGTTGTTGAGTATTTTTTCTGCTGGCGGGCTGTTTTTCTCCGGCGGGGGAATTTCCGGAAAGTTTGTAGAGCAAACCGGCAAGATTGAAGGGGCCGAAATCCAAACCTTCGTTCTGCTGTTTGGCGGCGGCACAACTGCTGCAAATGTGCATGGATTTTTTTTGTCCGCCGACAATTTCCTGTATATGGATAGTTGCTTCGTTTTTATGACAAATTTCACAAAGCATAATATAAAACTCCTGCATAATATTGTTCCAGGTGCTTACTATATCTCAACAAAAGAGCAAATGCAATCAAGCAAACCGTGAATATTGACAATATTTTATCAAATTAAGTGCTATTTTCTGTAAAAAATCTTGCGTAAAGCCGGAAACGGTGTTAAATTAAGATGTTTTTAACCAACCTCCGGAGTTATCCGGAAATAAGAAAGGAAAATTTATTATGATGCAGTTACCATTTGCACTCGATCTCTCCGGCAAAGTCGCAGTCGTCACCGGCGGCGGCGGCGTGCTCTGCGGCATGATGGCCAAAGCTATCGCAGCCAGCGGCGCCAAAGTTGCAATTCTTGACCTCCGTGCAGAAAATGCCCAGAAAGTCGCTGACGAAATCAAAGCCGACGGCGGCGAAGCCATCGGTATTGCAGCCAATGTGCTGGAAATCGAAAGTCTGAAAGCTGCGGAAAAAGAAATCACCGCCAAGTACGGCACTTGCGATATTCTCATCAACGGCGCAGGCGGCAACCACCCCAAAGGTACCACCAGCAAAGAATATCTGGAAAAGGTGGATTTGGCAGGAGCAGTGGAAGGCGTGACCACCTTCTTCGATCTGGATCCCAACGGTGTAAGCTTTGTGTTTAACCTGAACTTCCTCGGCACCCTGCTGCCGACCCAGGTTTTTGCCCGGGCGATGGCGGAAAAAGGTAACGGCTGTATTGTGAATATTTCCAGCATGAACGCTTTTACTCCGCTGACCAAGATCCCGGCATACAGCGGTGCCAAAGCGGCAATCAGCAACTTTACCGCATGGTTGGCAGTACACTTTGCCAAGGTGGGTATCCGGGTGAACGCTATTGCTCCCGGCTTCTTCCTCACTGACCAGAACCGTGCACTGCTGACCAATGCCGACGGCAGTTTGACCGCCCGCGGCAACAAGATCATCGAACATACTCCCATGGGTAAATTCGGTAAGCCCGAAGATTTGATCGGGGCCTTGCAGTTCCTGCTCAACGAACAGGCTTCCGGTTTTGTTAATGGTATAGTTATACCGATCGACGGAGCTTTCAACGCCTACAGCGGCGTCTGATAGAAGTAAGAAGCAAGGAAAAGCTGCGGCAAAAGCCGCAGCTTTTTTTGTGCCAAGAAAATGATATGCACCCAAAAAGTTGGACACAGCTAAAGGAGTGCATATTTTATGGAAAAAGAAACAGCAAATCCCCAAGAGTACAGTGCAAATTTTAAATTGCGAGTTATATTAGATGTGTTAAATAACGGTTTGAGTATTCATG